>NZ_JBHMIY010000107.1:0-330 GCF_042436595.1 Clostridium sp. MT-14 | reverse complement strand
TAGTATTATCTGGAACATAGGAGGTATATATGAATAGTTTTATAAGTTGGATAGGCGGGAAGAAGTTACTCAGGAAGGAGATAGTTAAAAGATTTCCCGAAAGTTTTAATAGATACATAGAAGTATTTGGAGGTGCAGCATGGGTTTTGTTCTCAAAGGATAAGCTGGCCAACACGGAAGTATACAACGATATAAATGGTGAACTGGTAAATTTATTCAGGTGCGTGAAATTCCACTGTGGAGAGTTGCAGAGAGAGCTTTCATTTATGCTGAATTCAAGGGAAATATTTTATGATTTCGCAAGTCAGTATAACACTAGAGGTATGACGG
>NZ_JBHMIY010000106.1:0-350 GCF_042436595.1 Clostridium sp. MT-14 | reverse complement strand
GATTTTAATTTAGGTAATTTAATATGTTCATCTTTGATATAAACTGTTCCATTTTGATTATTGGTTGTATAACTGTTATAGTTACTTTTCTTACTTTTGAATTTAGGGAAACCTATTGATTTATCTCTAAAGAAATTTTTATATGCTTTATTTAGATCCATTTGAGCATTTGCCAGAGCAAGACTGTCAACTTCTTTAAGCCATTCAAATTCTTTTTTATACTGTGCCGGGGTAGGATACTTAATCTTTTTAATATCCAAATCTTTGTTTTCCTTGTATGATTTAATTCTATCAGCCAGCATTTTGTTATATATAAATCTGACACAGCCAAAAGTTCCAGCAAAATACAA
>NZ_JBHMIY010000105.1:0-356 GCF_042436595.1 Clostridium sp. MT-14 | reverse complement strand
GCTGCCATTACAAATATTTTATTTTCTGCCAGAGCAGGTTGTCCTATTGCATAGGATACGTTTACCATTAAAAATGTTAAAAAAGAAGTATACCAGAATATCTTTGCCGTCCAATTCAACCAGGATACCATAAAACCCTGCTTGTCTCCATAGGCTTCCTTTACCCATTCATAAAGTCCGCCGTCCCGTGGATACGTTGCTGCAAGTTCGGCACAGATAAGGGCAATTGGTACAAAGAAAATAAAAGTAAAAATCACCCACACCGGGATTGCACCTAAGCCCAGCCCGAAACTAGATGCCGTAGATTTGGCAATCCACCTTATTCCAAAAAGTGCCGACACATTCATAAAAACTAA
>NZ_JBHMIY010000104.1:0-378 GCF_042436595.1 Clostridium sp. MT-14 | reverse complement strand
GTGGAATTATAAAAATATAATAATTCTGACTATAGGATTGTGAACAGGAATGAAAAAAGTACATGATAGAATAAATTATTATGCTGAAAAATCAGATTTTGAAGAAGTCAATCAGGCACTGAAAAATAACTCAAATAAGAGAATGCATATAAGATATATTGTTATACTTAACTATCTCCAGGGATACAAGCTTAACGAGATTGCCTATATGAACAATATATCTTTTCAAACTGTAGGTGTATATGTTAAAAAATATAAATCGTCTGGATTAAGTGGTCTGGTTATTGGCAAAAGCCCGGGAGCTCCCCGTCATCTAACCAATGCCCAGGAATTAGAACTAATTAAAATAATTACAACCAGAACCCCCGATGAAGAAGG
>NZ_JBHMIY010000103.1:0-378 GCF_042436595.1 Clostridium sp. MT-14 | reverse complement strand
GAAAACAAAGATTCGGATATTAAAAAAATTAAGTATCCTACTCCAGCACAGTATAAAAAAGAATTTGAATGGCTTAAAGAAGTTGACAGTCTTGCTCTGGCAAATGCTCAAATGGATCTAAATAAAGCATATAAAAATTTCTTTAGAGATAAATCAATAGGTTTTCCTAAATTCAAAAGTAAGAAAAGTAACTATAACAGTTATACAACCAATAATCAAAATGGAACAGTTTATATCAAAGATGAACATATTAAATTACCTAAATTAAAATCCATGATAAAGATAAAAAAGCATAGGGAATTCAACGGAATAATTAAATCATGTACTATATCACAGGTGCCGAGTGGCAAATATTTTATATCTATACTGGTTAATTGT
>NZ_JBHMIY010000102.1:0-397 GCF_042436595.1 Clostridium sp. MT-14 | reverse complement strand
ATTACTGCCTTTTTTCTTCCTTGATAGGTCCCTTTGAAGTTTGACAAGCCTTTTTTCTGATTTTCTCAGATATTTTGGGTTGGCCTCTCTATATCCATCTGAACATATTGCAAATTCTTTTAGCCCCATATCTATTCCTATTTTTTTACTGACTTCAGGCAGCTTTTTAATCCCACAATCAACCAGTATAGATATAAAATATTTACCACTCGGCACCTGGGATACAGTACAGGATTTAATTATTCCGCTGAATTCCCTGTGCTGTTTTATCTTAATCATAGACTTTAATTTAGGTACTTTGATACGTTTGTTTTGAATATACACAGTACCATTTTGATTATTGGTTGTATAGCTGTTATAGTTACTTTTCTTACTTTTGAATTTAGGAAAACCTATT
>NZ_JBHMIY010000101.1:0-412 GCF_042436595.1 Clostridium sp. MT-14 | reverse complement strand
AATATGTTCATCTTTGATATAAACTGTTCCATTTTGATTATTGGTTGTATAACTGTTATAGTTACTTTTCTTACTTTTGAATTTAGGGAAACCTATTGATTTATCTCTAAAGAAATTTTTATATGCTTTATTTAGATCCATTTGAGCATTTGCCAGAGCAAGACTGTCTACTTCTTTAAGCCACTCAAATTCTTTTTTATACTGTGCCGGGGTAGGATACTTAATCTTTTTAATATCCAAATCTTTGTTTTCTTTGTATGATTTAATTCTATCAGCCAGCATTTGGTTATATATAAACCTGACACAGCCAAAAGTTCCAGCAAAATAAAATTTTTGTTCTTTGTTCGGATAAATTCTGTATTTATAGGCTTTTAACACATTTTCGCCTCATTTCATTCCTTGATTTTCAATG
>NZ_JBHMIY010000100.1:0-415 GCF_042436595.1 Clostridium sp. MT-14 | reverse complement strand
ATTCATGGTTAAAATTTATGCTATAATAATTATCAGGAGAATAAGAATGTTTTTAGCTAGTCACCCTCCGGGCTTTATCTCTCCCAGGGAGTCGTTGTGGTTAATCTGACAGCAGAGGGGGTGACGACTTGAGTGATTCTACGATTATAGTAATATCTGTATCTATATGTATTACAGCACTATGCTTAACAGCTATGGTGATTGTAGGAACATACTTAAAAGATAGGTTAGTAATCAAGGGTAAATCTTCAATAGGTAAGTTAACTGAAAATGAAATTTCTATAACTGCCGAAGATAAAAACTCAAAAAACTAAAAATGCACTACTTGGCGAAGAGTGCATTTTTAAACTAAAAACAACTTAACTATTTTAAAACCGTAACGGCTTCTTTTAAATATATTATATCACAATTTATT
>NZ_JBHMIY010000099.1:0-423 GCF_042436595.1 Clostridium sp. MT-14 | reverse complement strand
ATCACCTTTATCACCTTTAGGACCCTGCGGACCCTGTGGGCCGGGGCAGCCAGGTTTACCTTGAGGGCCTTGAGGGCCAGGGCATCCAGGATCACCTTTGGGGCCTTTAGGGCCAGGACATCCAGGCCTGCCTTGAGGACCCTGAGGACCAGGACACCCTGGGTCACCTTGAGGACCTTGAACTCCGGGATCACCCTTGTCACCTTTAGGACCTTGAATACCAGGATCACCTTTGCAGCCCTTAGGGCCTTGTGGACCTGGAGGGCCAGGACATCCAGGATCGCCTTTGCAGCCTTTAGGACCCTGAGCACCGGGATCACCTTTGTCACCTTTAGGGCCTTGAGGACCTTGAGGGCCAGGATCACCCTTGCAGCCTTTAGGACCTTGAGGGCCTTTAGGGCCAGGACATCCAGGTTTACCTTT
>NZ_JBHMIY010000098.1:0-468 GCF_042436595.1 Clostridium sp. MT-14 | reverse complement strand
GAAGATGTAGTCAGTTATGCGCCAAATCAAACTTATATAGGAAACATGGCTCCAGAAGAATTGAGTGAAAGAAAAAGACCCTGGTATAATGAAAAAGTTGATGGCTCATCGAGGTTTGGCAAGTTTGGAGAGATAATGTGTCAGGATGAGTTTTATGGATTGTTGAAGATATCCGATGTATTTGATCTGGTGATCTTGGAAAAATCCTTTACGGAGGCTGTAAAAGAGAGCTTTAAGAGGCATCCAATCTTAAAAGATAGAATTGATGACTTGAAAGAGGGAGAGAGCATAGAAAATATTAAAAGGCTTGTAAATGATGGCATAGCAGAGGGCCTTTACAGGGATGACAAACTTGTGGGATGCGTGAAAAGGGCCCACGAATTTGATCCGAATCTGTCGGCACATACCATGATTGAAAACTTGTCAGTAAAGGCATCGGGCGTTCTGGCACTGATGTATCTTGTAAAA
>NZ_JBHMIY010000097.1:0-474 GCF_042436595.1 Clostridium sp. MT-14 | reverse complement strand
CTGGCAGCCAATAAAGATGAAGCAGTTTTAGTGGCAGTATGTGATGTAGTAAGTGAAAAGGCTGAGAAAAGAAAAAATGAATATGCGGATAAAATAGACAGAGCTTATATTCCGGAAATTTATACAGACTATAAGAAGATGCTTGCGAACCAGGACATAGATGTGGTTACCATAGCTACTGAAAGTGGATATCATCCTGAAATAGCCATCTACTGTATGGACAAGAATAAAAATGTCATATGCGAGAAGCCCATGGCACTTTCTATACAGGATGCAGATGCGATGATAGAAGCATCTGAAAGAAACCATGTAAAGCTGTGCATATGTCATCAGAACAGGTTCAACAAGCCGGTGCAGCAGCTTAGAGAAGCTGTGGAGGGAAACAGGTTCGGCAGGCTTGTAAACGGCACGGCCAGAATACTCTGGAGCAGAGATATGGACTATTACAATCAGGCTCCCTGGAGAGGGACCTGG
>NZ_JBHMIY010000096.1:0-513 GCF_042436595.1 Clostridium sp. MT-14 | reverse complement strand
AGGTGCAAATCCAAGGCTGTCAGGTTTTAAAAATGAGAAAGAATTGAGAGGAAGAGGAATTTCCTATTGTGCAACCTGTGATGCGGATTTCTTTACAGACCTGGATGTAGCAGTAGTGGGAGGTGGAGATTCAGCCATTACAGAAGCTATTTACCTTACAAAATTTGCAGAGAGCGTTACAGTCATACACAGGAGAGATGCCCTTAGGGCGACAAAATCTCTGCAGGACAGGGCTTTTCACAATCCTAAAATAAAATTTATATGGAATTCCATTGTGGAAGAAGCTGTAGGGGATGAAATATTGGAAGGATTACTTATAAAGAACAAGATTACAGGTGAAACCAGGAATTTGAAAGTAGACGGATGCTTTGTATTTGTAGGATATGAACCTATATCACAGCTGTTTCAGGGGAAGGTAACTATGGATGAAAAAGGTTATATTGTGACAGATGAGGATATGAGAACTAATATTTCAGGAGTATTTGCCGCAGGTGATATAAGAAAAAAATCCTT
>NZ_JBHMIY010000095.1:0-737 GCF_042436595.1 Clostridium sp. MT-14 | reverse complement strand
TTATTTTGTTACTTCAACCTTTGCCAGCTTCTCATAGAACTTTATGATAGCAGAGTGGTCACTCTGTCCTTCTCCATCAAGATGCAAATTCCTCAGTATTTCCAAAACCTGATTTGTAAGAAATAATGGTGCTCCCACACCAGCTCCTGTTTCAACTGCATTCGTAAGATCCTTTATGTGAAGGTCTATCTTGAATCCAGGTTTGAAATTCCTGTCAAGCACCATAGGTGCCTTTGCATCGAGTACCGTACTTCCTGCAAGTCCGCCCTTTATGGCATTGTATATGAGTTCAGGTGATACCCCTGCTTTTGTTCCGAGCACAAATGCCTCCGACATAGCTGCTATATTGAGTGCAACTATAACCTGGTTTGCAAGTTTCGTTACATTTCCAGCTCCTATGCTTCCACAGAGCACAGCACTTGAACCCATCTTCAGGAGCAAGTCCTTATATTTTTCAAAAGTCTCTTTCTTTCCGCCTACCATTATGGATAAAGTTCCATCTATGGCTTTCGGTTCTCCTCCGCTTACCGGCGCGTCTATCATATCTACTCCTTTGCCCGCAAGCTTTTCAGCCACTTCTCTCGAAACAAGAGGTGCTATAGAACTCATGTCAATAAGTACAGAACCTTTTTTTATCCCTTCTGCAACACCATTCTCTCCAAAAACAACCTGCTTTACCTGGGGTGAATTTGGAAGCATTGTTATAATAACATCGGTTTTTGATGCAACATCCTTTG
>NZ_JBHMIY010000094.1:0-787 GCF_042436595.1 Clostridium sp. MT-14 | reverse complement strand
TCAAGGTATTCATTTTAAATATCCCCCTTTTCCAACTATTTACTTACTCCATGCAATTTGATATAATCCCCACGAAAATAAGTTATTCCAAGTCCAATGGGTTTATCTTCAATATCGTATAATTTTTGCTCTACTACAAGCAAGGCAATTTTATTCTGTATGTGAAGCAATTTTTTCATCTTTTCTTCCGGAATTTTGGCATATATGATAAGTTCCTTGTTCAAATCATAGAGAGAAGTCCTATCGGATATCATTTCCGGGAAAGTTGCATTTTCGATTTCATTCTCCACAATTGGAACTCCTCTTTTATACAAAAGATATTTTATATCATAGGCCATAGGTTCTCCTTCAGTATAAAATAGTCTCCGGATCATGACAACCTTCTTACTCTCGCTGATCTGGAGACTGCCGGCTAATTTTTCATCAGGAAGTATGATGTCCACAGACAAAAGTTTTGTTCTATCCACATTGTTAATTAAATTGCTCATTTCGTCATAGGCAAAAATATATTTATTGTAATCCGGCTTTTCTACAAAATAGCCCTTCCCTGGAACGGAATATATATAGCCCTCATTCGATAAAATAGAAAGTCCCTTCCTCACTGTCATTCTGCTGGTGTCATATTCACTGCACAAAGACGTTTCAGAAGGCAGCACATCACCTGGTTTCAACTTGCCACTGCTAATTTCACTTCGTATATCCTCGACAATCTTAATATATATTGGATTCTTCATTACTTGTTACTCCTCATCTGTTTTTCCTTCATCCATTTCAAACATATTTTAGT
>NZ_JBHMIY010000093.1:0-789 GCF_042436595.1 Clostridium sp. MT-14 | reverse complement strand
TCAGTAAAGGCATCGGGCGTTCTGGCACTGATGTATCTTGTAAAAAACTCTGGATTGGATGTAAGTCAAATTGATTATCTAATAGAATGTTCAGAAGAAGCCGTGGGTGATATGAATCAAAGGGGAGGTGGAAATACTGCCAAAGCCTGTGGCGAAATAGCAGGAATAAAAGGCGCCACTGGAGTTGATATGAGAGGTTTTTGTGCGGGACCTGCCCATGCACTGATTACAGCTGCAGCTCTTGTACAATCTGGTGTATATAAGAACGTGGTAGTGTTTGCAGGCGGATGTACTGCCAAACTTGGAATGAATGGAAAGGACCATGTGAAAAAAAATATACCTATCATGGAGGACTGCCTCGGGGGTTTTGCAGTTCTTGTGTCGGAAAATGATGGAATAAGCCCGGTACTCAGAACTGATGTAGTTGGGAGACATACAATAGCCCACGGTGCTGCTCCCCAGGCTGTAATACAGGCTCTGGTACTTGATCCTCTGACTAAAAAAGGAATGAAAATTACGGATGTGGATAAGTTTGCACCTGAAATGCAGATACCTGATATAACAGAGCCGGCAGGTGCCGGGGATGTACCGACACAAAATTATAAGATGATAGGGGCTCTGGCGGTTAAAAGTGGACAGCTTGAGAGGAAACAGCTGCCTTTATTTGTCAAAGAACATGGTTATCCGGGATATGCACCCACTCAGGGACATATACCATCCGGCGTTCCTATTATAGGACACGGCATAGAACATATAATGAGTGGAAAATTGAACAATTTTATGGTAATA
>NZ_JBHMIY010000092.1:0-829 GCF_042436595.1 Clostridium sp. MT-14 | reverse complement strand
GTGAACTACATCTCCATTGAAATGGAGAGCTTCGGATTCCCAATAAACCCCATGATAGAGCTCCACCGGTACATCTCCGGGGTATCCAAACCCACTACTGCTGGTATAGATTTCTCTATCCTACACAGATACTTTTTTAATATGTTGTAAGCTCCTACACAGTCTGCATTGTATATTTTGTTATTTTCCTTATATAAGCCCCTGTATTTTCTATTAGATCTTTCGGCATATTCCTTTGATACTTCTTTTACATTTGGACTGCACTGACTTGAAAAGCTTTCTTCCTGCTTTTCTATAGAAATACCTCTATCTTCAGCTTTATAGGTTATTTTATCTGTCAGCCTTTTGTAGAACCATTTATGAAACTTTTGATTATTGACTTTTCCAAAGCTTTTATTTTCACGTATGTTTGTTATATCACCTACAATGATTTTGCATACATTATGTTTTTCAGCTGTTTCTACTACTTTCTTTGCTGCTGTATGCAGTACGTGATTTACCTGCTTAGCTCTTTTCTCATAAAGTTTTCTTACTCTCTTACTTTTCTTCGGGTGTTTTATACCTTTAGAACTTTGCTGTGCATCTGAAATTGACTGATAATAAGATATTTTTTTATCGAAGTACCTATTTATACTTAAAAGCTGTCTTCCTGATATGATGAAGGTTTTTCCTGTTGATATATATGCTGTAACAAGGTTGTTCACCCCCAGGTCGATACCCATGTAAATATCATTGTTCTCTTTTAATTTGACATCCTGTTTCTCTACTATGATATTTAAACTATATTTTTTGTTATTTGGCAGGGGTATGATTTCCACTATCTTTGGTG
>NZ_JBHMIY010000091.1:0-841 GCF_042436595.1 Clostridium sp. MT-14 | reverse complement strand
TAATGAAACAATTTGTTAATTTTGTTTCATTAAATATGATATTGAAAGTATAAATTACAAAGATCTTTAAAGATTTTATTTAAAGAATTATTTAAATGACAAAAAATATTATGAAACGTTTTTTATGTTAAATTAATAAAAATTATATTTGGGGGTTTATTTATATATGACAGTTGAGCCAATAAGAGATAAACATAAAATAAAACAGATTTATTATTATTTAAAAGGGAAAGATTTAAAGTATGGATTAATGCTGAAGTTCGGGTTAAATACGGGTCTCAGAATAAGTGACATATTGCCGCTAAAAATCAAAGATATTTTTACTGTTTCTTGGGAATATAAAGATTATTTGATATTAAATGAAAAGAAAACTGGAAAAGAGAAAAAAATTAAGTTAAATAATGCAATTAGAAAAGAAATAAATAATTATGTAAAACAAAGAAACGTTGTGTTGGAATCATATTTGTTCCCAAGTCGTAAAGGTGGGCATATAAAAAGGATTCAGGCCTATAGAGTATTAAAAGAAGGTGCTAATATATGTGGAATTGAGAATTTTGGAACACATAGTTTAAGAAAAACCTGGGGGTATTGGACATATAAAATGTCTAAATATAATATAGGATTGATAATGGATACTTTTAACCATAGTTCTCAATATATAACACTTCGATATATAGGAATAAATCAGGATCAAAAAGATGAATTGTATTCTCTTGTTCAATTTTAATATATGCTGAAAATTGTACTAGAAATTTGTATTAAAATGACAAAACATATAGACATATGTGGTATTATATGCTATATATATGTTATGAAACAAAATTAACAAATTGTTTCATTA
>NZ_JBHMIY010000090.1:0-906 GCF_042436595.1 Clostridium sp. MT-14 | reverse complement strand
ATCTGACTATAAACTGCTGCTCCTATAGGAAGACAGTTCTCATCAATAGTAAAATGATTGGAATGCTGGGAATACATCCATCCTTTTTCTTTGTTTCCACCGCCAAGTATCATAAATGTACCCGGTACCTTTTCAAGATATGAGGAAAAATCTTCAGAACCCATGATCTTACCTACCTGAATAATATTTTTTTCACCTATCAATTTGGCCACGGACTTCCTGGCAAATTCAGTGGATTTATCGTCGTTAATAGTGGGTTTAAATCCATCTTTATATTTAAAGTCATATTTGCAGCCATAGGCACTGCAGACACCATCTATTATTTTCTTCATCCATTTTGGCATCATTTTCCTGGAATCACTGGATAGAGCCCTGTTCATCCCTGTCATCTCAACTTTACCGGGAACCACATTAAATCTTTCCCCTGCCTTTACAGTTCCAACATTTATAACTATGGGATTCCTGGCATCGTTGAATCTGCTGACAATGGTCTGGAACCCTTCCATAATGGCTACTGCACAGGGCATTGCATCCACTCCCTGCCAGGGTGATGAGCCATGACAGGATTTACCCTCTACAGTAAGCTGCCATTCATCACCGGATGCCATAAAAGGTCCCTTTTGAACCACTACCTTACCCGTCTCAATCATTCCAAAAGTATGCATTCCAATAATCATATCCACTTTTGGATTTTCAAGTGCCCCATGCTCTATCATATAATCGGAACCGCTTGCGGCCTCTTCAGCAGGTTGAAAAATGAACTTTACACTGCCGTTTAATTTGTCTTTTAAAGCCGATAATATTTTTGCAGCCCCTAAAAGTTCCGCAATATGAGTATCATGACCACAGGCATGCATATAACCCGGATTTTTTGAACTGTATGGGAGCCCTGTATCCTCTGTAACT
>NZ_JBHMIY010000089.1:0-976 GCF_042436595.1 Clostridium sp. MT-14 | reverse complement strand
ATAGAACATATAATGAGTGGAAAATTGAACAATTTTATGGTAATAGGTAAGGGGAGTTTATTTCTGGGAAGAATGACAAATCTGTTTGATGGAGTATCTATACTTGTAGAAAAGAACGATGGCGGGAAAGAGGAGAATACTGAAGTATCCAAAGATGAGGTAAAGAAGATCATAGCACGGGAGATAAGAAAATTTGCACAGCAGTTGATGGATGATTAGAATTTTTGATACAGAGGAGGGGAATTATGGACAGGACAAAAAAATTGATTGCGGAAGCATTTGAGGATATAGCTGACGGTATAGAAAAGGGAAGCTTTAAAAGGAGGCCTAGAATAGGACTTACAGTTTATGGCTCGGAACATGGAGCAGAGGAGATGATAAAAGCTGCACAGTTGGCGGGGAGTAAATACGGTGATTTTGATATAGTGCTCATAGGGCCGAAAGTTGACTGTGGGTTTGAATCTGTAGAAGTAAGCAGTGCAGAAGAAGGTCATAAGAAAATGGTAAGTCTTCTTGAGGAAAAGAAGATAGATGGGTGTGTGACACAGCATTTTGATTTTCCTATAGGGGTATCGACTGTAGGTAGGATGGCTGCACCGGGAAGCGGCAGAAATATGATACTTTCAACCACTACGGGTACTATGGCCACGAATAGGGTGGAGAGTATGGTCAAAAACTCCATAGCCGGCATTGCAGTTGCAAAGTCCATTGGTATAGATAATCCAACCGTGGGGATTTTGAATGTAGATGGAGCCAGGGGTACACAGAGGGCGCTTGTAGAACTGCAGAACAGGGGATATGGTATTGATTTTGCTCAATCTCTCAGGAAAAATGGAGAAGTACTGATGAGGGGAAATGACCTCCTTTCAGGTACCCCGGATGTCATGGTTTGTGATTCACTGACCGGAAATCTGCTCATAAAGATTTTTGCAGCCTATACTACCGGAGGAAATTATGAGACTCTGGGATATGGATA
>NZ_JBHMIY010000088.1:0-993 GCF_042436595.1 Clostridium sp. MT-14 | reverse complement strand
TATAATGGACCCAAGAATTCAGACAAAAAAATGCTTGCTTTTTAGTTAGGTTCTCCATAATATTTTTATTAAGGATGGTGAATCACATGAGGAAAATTTACAGCTCCGAATTCAAAGCAAGATTAGTACTGGAAGTACTTCGTGGAGAACGTACTTTAAGCGAAATAGCTTCTGAAAATCAAGTCCATCCCAATATGCTCACAAGATGGAAAACAGAAGCTGTAAAGAATTTTTCACAGCTTTTTGAAAAAGAAGCATCTAAAACAAAGCAGCCAGAACCAGCCAATACTATTTATCCTTACCTGCTCAAAAACCTTGTAATAATGTATCCTGATCAAGTGTGGAGCATTGATATTACCTACGTTCCAATACACAAAAGCTGGCTTTACCTGGTGGCAATCATCGACTGGTATTCACGTTTTGTTGTGGATTGGGAAATAGATGACAATCTTGAAATTTACTTTGTACTTGAAGCATGCAAAAATGCTTTGAAAAAGTCAGCACCCGAAATTATAAATAGTGACCAGGGGAGTCATTTTACAAGCCCAAAATACACAAATTTGTTTCTTGAATCAGGTTCAAGGATCAGCATGGACCATCGAGGGCGTGCCTATGACAATATTTTTATTGAAAGATTGTGGCGCAGTGTTAAATATGAAAATATTTATCTGCAGGATTACCAGAATCCACGGGAGGCACGCATTGGAATCAACGGCTACTTGAAATATTATAATTATAAAAGGCCGCATCAAAGTCTTAGCTATAAGACTCCCGCTGAAATATACAACAAATAATTTATTTGCTTTCCTGAGAAAAATTATACCTGCAGATGGAAATTACGTCAAGGATGCTGACGCACCATCTGCGATGGCATGTCCCTGACATAATTTTCATCAACAGGTGAAGTGTATTTAAGGGAAAGCATTATGATACTGTTTATCAACCTAACTATAAATCTACTAAAAAATTGTCTTGACAAAGGGGTGCACTTTA
>NZ_JBHMIY010000087.1:0-1019 GCF_042436595.1 Clostridium sp. MT-14 | reverse complement strand
AATTTCTTTGCCGGCAGGCATTTTTAAAAACAGATACCTGTCTGTAATGCTGTACTTTTCTTTCAGGTATATTCTCAGTTTTTTAGGCAGCGACAGCCTTAAAGTTCCGTCCTGCAGTACAAAACCTTTATTGAGATATCTTATATTGAAATTTGAGTGTTTGAATTTAGGAGGTTTAGGATTTTCTATGACTCCTGTTTTCTTCAGTGCGTAGAAGGACTTCCAGCTGTCACCCAGCTGTTTCAATACTTCCTGTGCCGTCTGAGAAGGGAGGCTTTTATACCAAAAATGATCCTTTAAAGCTTTTTTCTGCCTGTACCAACTTGGATATTCCAGACCACTTTCTTTAGTCCAGTTTTTTCTCTCATAGTTTGCCACATTCCACAGTTTTGAGGCCGCATATGTTAAACATCCAATGATTATTTTTTCTTTTTTAGTTGGATTTAATATGAAGTTAACTACTCTTTTTATTTTGCTTACCCCCTTTCTTTTTGAAGTTCAATATATTTTCTTACAGCTTCTTCTGATATAGAACCTACCGTTTCTATATAAAAAGAACTGTTCCATAAATGCCCCTTATATAATTGTTTCTGCAGCTCAGGATATTTTATAAAAAGTTTTCTGGCACTTATGCCCTTTAACATTTTAACTATATATGAAGGCTCTATTTTAGGAGGTGCTGTTGCAAATATATGAACATGATCTTCCATGACTTCCATTGTTTGAATTGCAAATCCCTTTTCTTCTGCTATCTTTTTAAACAATGTTTTTAAGTATTCATCAACTCCATTTTTTAATATTTTCTTTCGATATTTTACACTCCAAACAATATGATAATTTACATTGTATACACAGGTTCTTGCATGTATTATATTATTTTTACTCATACATATAGTATATTATATATTAGTCTATAATTCAAAAGAATAAAGGCTTTCAACATATACATATAGTAACTTTGATAGCAGCCTTTCATCTCCCCTTTGAAAATGGGAGGATTCTCGGCTATTTTCCTAAAT
>NZ_JBHMIY010000086.1:0-1164 GCF_042436595.1 Clostridium sp. MT-14 | reverse complement strand
TAACCTGTTGTGCTAGTTAAATTCACTAACATAATTTACAAATAGAAAAACTCCGGCAATTATGTTACCTTATCATTAAAAAATCAGCAAAGATTCTAATGATAGGGGGAAAACATATATGCCAGAGTTCAAGAAAGATTATACTATAGAAATTGATAATCTTAAAGATTTTATTACTGTTACATTTGTAATAATTGATGACTTTTACCACAAAGTTACTCCAGCACATATTAAAAATCGCAGAAATATTGATAAAGCAATTATGAACGACAGTGAAATAATTACTTTATCACTGGTTGGCGAACTTCTTTCTATCGATTCTGAGAAATCATGGTTCAGTTTCTGTACCAGAAATTTAAAGGATTTATTCCCTGAATTTTGTACAAGAACAAGATTCCACAGAATTAGAAAATCACTTTACAAGGTCGTGGAGCAAATCCGTCAAGAAATAACATGGTTTCTAAACTATACTTATGAGCAATACAGGATAATTGACAGTATGCCGGTTCCAGTTTGTGAATTTGGGAGAGCACATTTTCATAGAGCATTTAAGCCGGAGGCTGCCTACGGCAGGTGTGCCTCCAAGAAGGAAACCTACTATGGATTTAAACTGCATGCCCTTACAGCACTTGATGGATATTTGACCGATTTTATCTTAACTCCTGCCAATATTGATGATCGCGCAGCAGTATGGGATTTAACATCATCCCTATCCCCGGTAACTATAATAGGGGATAAAGGATATATTGGAGATAGATTTATTTCAGAACTAAAATCTGAAAAGAAAATCAATCTTATTGCCATGAAAAGAAAGAAAACTGTAAATCAATTTTCAAAAGAATTCAGACAGACAATATTTAAAGCCAGGCGAAGAATTGAGTCAACTTTTTCTCAATTATCCAGCCAGCTAAATATACAAAGAGTACTTGCCAGATCCATGTGGGGATTAGTAAGCAGAATAACGAACAAAATTTTAGCTCATAATCTCTGCTATTTTATCAATAAAGTATTGAGTATTAATCCAAATATATCAAAAATTAAGCAGTTAGTATTTGGTTAATTTTTCTTAAAAGCATATGATAAAGTTCTTAGGGTTACTCTAGCTTATTTCTATGGAGTATATATCCTATTTATGAAAATTTATCTTTTAGCACAACAGGTTAA
>NZ_JBHMIY010000085.1:0-1196 GCF_042436595.1 Clostridium sp. MT-14 | reverse complement strand
GAAAAGATCAATAGATTTACCCACTTGCACCAGAGCACGGAGGATTTAGTTAAAAAAGTAAAAATGCAGAGATTATTAGGACAAAAAACAGCTTCGTGTTTTCAGAGATGTGTGGGAATGGATGCCATAAATGCCGTTTACAGTACAGCTTATGAAGTAGATACGGAATATAATACTAATTATCTTGACAATATTACTGGCTTTATAAAATATGTGCAGAAAAACGATCTGACTGTTGACGGAGCCATGACAGATCCAAAAGGTGATAGAAGCCTGTCACCGAGTAAACAGGCAGATCCGGATTTGTTTCTAAGGGTAGTTGAAAGAAGACCTGATGGAATTGTAGTGAGGGGGGCGAAAGCTCACCAGACTGGAATCTGTAATTCGCATGAAGTCCTGGTAATGCCGACAGTTTCAATGAGACCGGAGGATAAGGATTATGCAGTTGCATTTTCTGTACCTGTGGATACTGAGGGCATAATGATTGTAGTCGGCAGACAGTCCTGTGATACGAGAAAACTTGAAGAACTTTCTGACATTGATGTTGGCAATAAGAATTTTGGAGGAATGGAAGGCCTGGTAATATTTGACGATGTGTTTGTACCGAATGACAGAATATTTTTAAATGGAGAAACTGAATTTGCAGGAGTACTTGTTGAAAGGTTTGCAGGCTATCACAGGCAGAGCTACGGTGGATGTAAATCTGGGATGGGGGATGTGCTCATAGGAGCAGCAGCTTTAGCTGCTGAATACAATGGAGTACCCAGGAAGTCCCATATAAAAGATAAATTAATAGAGATGATGCATTTAAATGAGACTTTATATTCCTGCGGTGTTGCATGTTCCTGTGAAGGTTGTAAACTCGCAGCAGGAAATTACCTGGTTAATTTGCTGTTAGCCAATGTATGCAAGCAGAACGTGACTAGATTCCCCTATGAGATTTCAAGGTTAGCTGAGGATATTGCAGGTGGTTTGATGGTTACTATGCCTTCCGAAAAAGATTTTAAAAATCCTGTTACCGGCAAGTATTTGGAAAAATACTTTAAGGGAACTTCTAGTATACCTACGGAAGACAGAATGAAAGTGCTGAGACTTATAGAGAATTTATGTCTTGGTACAGCTGCAGTAAGCTATAGGACTGAATCCATGCACGGGGCAGGTTCACCTCAGGCACAGAGAATAATGATAGCTAGACA
>NZ_JBHMIY010000084.1:0-1208 GCF_042436595.1 Clostridium sp. MT-14 | reverse complement strand
ATTACTCAACTATTTTAGTTACGACACCAGAACCAACTGTTCTTCCGCCTTCTCTTATTGCAAACCTCAACCCTTCATGCATTGCTACCGGTGTTATGAGTTCTACATTCATATCTATATGGTCTCCAGGCATTACCATCTCTACTCCTTCCGGAAGTGCAATGGTCCCCGTTACATCTGTGGTCCTAAAATAAAACTGCGGCCTGTATCCATTGAAAAACGGTGTGTGCCTCCCACCCTCTTCTTTCTTAAGTACATATACCTGACCTACAAATTTCTTGTGCGGGTGTACTGTACCTGGTTTCGCAAGTACCTGACCTCTCTCTACTTCATTCCTCTGTATACCTCTCAGAAGTACACCTATGTTGTCTCCTGCCATTGCCTGGTCAAGCAGCTTCCTGAACATCTCTACTCCTGTACATACTGTCTTCTTCTTCTCCTCTTGAAGTCCTACTATCTCCAGTTCGTCTCCTATTTTTAATACTCCACTCTCTACTCTTCCTGTCGCTACTGTCCCTCTTCCTGTAATTGTGAATATATCCTCTATTGGCATCAAGAATGGTTTGTCTGTTGGTCTATCAGGTGTCGGTATATAATTGTCAACTGCATCCATCAGCTCATATATACATTTCGTCGCTTCTGCATCATCCGGATTCTCCAGTGCCTTAAGTGCACTGCCTACTATTATTGGTACTTCATCTCCCGGAAATCCATATTCACTTAAAAGATCCCTTACTTCCATCTCTACTAATTCCAGTAACTCAGGATCATCCACCTGATCTGCCTTATTTAAAAATACTACTATATGCTGTACTCCTACCCTGCTTGCCAGTAGTATATGTTCCCTTGTCTGCGGCATTGGACCATCTGCAGCACTCACTACCAATATTGCTCCATCCATCTGTGCTGCACCTGTTATCATGTTCTTTACATAATCTGCATGCCCTGGACAGTCTACATGTGCATAGTGTCTCTTATCTGTCTCATATTCCACATGCGCTGTATTTATCGTTATTCCTCTCTCTTTCTCCTCTGGAGCTTTATCTATCTCATCATACTTTGTTGCCGATGCCTTCCCCTCTTTCGCTAATACCATGGTTATTGCTGCTGTCAATGTTGTCTTACCATGATCTACATGCCCTATCGTTCCTATATTTACGTGCGGTTTCGTCCTTTCAAACTTCTCTTTTGACATTATTCTTCCTCCT
>NZ_JBHMIY010000083.1:0-1254 GCF_042436595.1 Clostridium sp. MT-14 | reverse complement strand
ATAGGACCAGTATTTGAGAAGCATCCTGAATATATGGAACAAAATCTTTTGGAAAGATTCTGTGAACCTGAAAGACAGATAGTTTTTAGAGTTCCCTGGGTAGATGACAATGGCAAGGTACAGGTCAACAGGGGATTTAGAGTCCAATTTAACGGCTGCATAGGACCATATAAGGGAGGACTTAGATTTCACTCATCTGTTTATATAGGCATTATTAAATTTTTAGGATTCGAACAAATACTCAAAAATTCACTTACAGGCCTTCCAATAGGTGGAGCTAAAGGTGGTTCTGACTTTGATCCAAGAGGTAAATCCGATAATGAAGTAAGAAGATTCTGCGAGAGCTTTATGACTGAATTGTACAGACATATAGGACCGGATGTAGATGTTCCTGCCGGAGATATAGGTGTAGGAGCAAGGGAAGTAGGATATTTATATGGACAGTACAGAAGATTAAAAGGTGTGTTTGAAAACGGTGTTATTACAGGAAAAGGCTTATCTTATGGTGGAAGTTTAGTAAGACCTGAAGCAACTGGGTATGGCGCGACTTATTTCTGTCAGGAAATTCTCAAACATGAAGGAACTGATTTAAAAGGTAAGACCGTGGCTGTATCGGGATTTGGAAATGTTGCATGGGGTGTATGCAAAAAAGTTGCACAATTAGGTGGAAAAGCTGTAACTATTTCTGGGCCGGATGGATACATCTATGATCCAGAGGGAATAGTTACTGATGAAAAAATAAATTACCTGCTTGAGATGCGTGCTTCCGGAAGAGATAAAGTAAAAGATTATGCCGACAAGTTTGGTGTTAAATTCTTCCCTAATGAAAAACCATGGGGAGTTAAAGTTGACATAGTAATGCCGTGTGCTACTCAAAACGACATTCATCTGGAACATGCAAAACAGATAGTGGCAAATGGTATAAAATTTGTATGTGAAGTTGCCAATATGCCTTGCACTAATGAAGCTGAACAATATTTCTTAAAGAATGATATAATACTTGGACCTTCAAAAGCAGTCAATGCAGGTGGAGTTGCAACTTCAGCACTTGAGATGGCACAAAACAGTGAGAGATTATCCTGGTCAGCAGAAGAAGTTGACGAAAAACTCCGTAACATAATGGTTAATATATATAATAATTGTAAAAATGCATCTAAGGAATACGGATTTGGATATAACCTGCTGGCAGGAGCTAATATTGCCGGATTTGTAAAAGTGGCAGATGCAATGTATGCACAGGGAATATACTAATTA
>NZ_JBHMIY010000082.1:0-1293 GCF_042436595.1 Clostridium sp. MT-14 | reverse complement strand
TATTTCAGGAGTATTTGCCGCAGGTGATATAAGAAAAAAATCCTTGAGACAAGTAGTAACTGCAGCAGCTGATGGTGCTATAGCAGCAACTACTGCTGAGCACTATTTAGAATCATTGAAATAATAAATACTGAGCTACCTTATTAAGGCAGTTATAAAAATAGGAGGGTTAATAAAATGATAGAATTAAACAAGAAAAACTGGGATGCTGAAATTACTGAATATGTTGAAAAGCCAGTGTTTGTTGACTTTTGGGGCGATAAGTGTGAAATTTGTAAACAATTAATGCCTGGAGTACATGGCTTGGAAAAAGTATATGGTGACAAAATAAAATTTGCCAGCCTTAATATAAGCAGTGCAAGGAGGTTAGCAATTTCTCAAAAAGTTCTAGGACTGCCGACGATGATTATATATAAAAACGGTGAAAAAATGGACACTATAACTGCAGATAAAATAAATACTCTTGATGATGTGAAGAGCTTTATAAAATCTACATATGATAAGCTTTAAAATTAAATAAAGTTCAAAATAAATATTAAAAAAGGAAGAGATAATATGTTAAAAGGTAAAAAGGTAATTGCGATAGGAGATAGGGACGGTATACCTGGCCAGGCTATTGAGGTCTGTGCNCTTTAAAATTAAATAAAGTTCAAAATAAATATTAAAAAAGGAAGAGATAATATGTTAAAAGGTAAAAAGGTAATTGCGATAGGAGATAGGGACGGTATACCTGGCCAGGCTATTGAGGTCTGTGCAAAGTCAGCCGGAGCAGAGGTTATATTTGCTTCTACAGAATGTTTCGTTTGAACGGCTGCGGGAGCTATGGATCTGGAGATCCAACAGAGGGTAAAAGATTTGACGGAAAAATACGGTGCAGAAAATATAGTTGTAATTTTAGGTGGAGCAGAGGCAGAAGCGTCAGGTCTTTCTGCAGAAACGGTAAGTGCGGGAGATCCGACTTTTGCTGGACCGCTTGCAGGAGTAGCACTTGGACTGGCTGTCTATCATATTGTAGAACCTGAAATAAAGGAAGAATGTGATGCTGCAGTTTATGATGAACAGTGCAGCATGATGGAAATGGTTCTTGATGTAGAAGATATTATAAGTGAGGTAAACACTATAAGAGACCAGTATTCAAAATATAATAAATAATATAAATAATTTCATTAAAAAGGAAAAATTTTTGGTAGAAAATAGTTTTGATATTAGAATAAAGAATAATAGCATGCAGGAATGCATGCTATTATTAAAATAAATAGGAGGTTTTAAAATGAATTTTCCCGTTGTTAAGAG
>NZ_JBHMIY010000081.1:0-1476 GCF_042436595.1 Clostridium sp. MT-14 | reverse complement strand
TTGGCACCCATGGGGAAAATACCTACTTTGTAGTCAATTCCTTTTTCTTCGGCCTGTTCTTCAGTATACCCTACGGCAGCTATCTCAGGTTTTGTATATACACAGGAGGACACGGTCTTGTAATCCATCTTTGCATTCTGACCCGATATATTTTCTGCAGCCACCACACCCTGTTCGGAAGCAACATGGGCGAGCATTATTTTCCCTGTACAGTCCCCTATGGCATATATATTTTCTATATTAGTTCTCATATGATCATCCACACATACATTTCCCTTTTCCACCTTTACTCCAATTTTATCTAAATCAAGCCCCTCTGTATTTGCACGCCTTCCTATGGCTACCAATACTTTCTCGGCCTCCACGCTTGAAACGCCATCTCCTTTAGTAAAATCAACCTTCAGTCCATTTTCTACCTTTTCTATTTTAGTTACCTTGCATCCGGTATTCAGTGTAACTCCTCTTTTTGACAGCTTATCGGCAATTAGATTTGAAATCTGCCTGTCTATAGGCGGTAAAATAAACGGCAGCATTTCCAGAATGGTCACTTTCTTTCCAAAAGAACTGAACAGGCTTGCAAATTCTATGCCTATTACTCCGCCGCCTATAATCACTATTGTCTCCGGAAGAGATTCAAAATCCAGTGCACCGGTGCTGTCCACTACACCTTCAAGGCCTATTCCGGGTATAAGAGGTGCAAAGGGAAGAGAACCTGTGGAAATTATGGCATCGTCAAAACTTATTTTTTCAGCTTCTCCATTTTCTCTGGTTACTACAATGGAATTTTTAGCTTCCATTTTGGCAAACCCCTTGATCACATTTACCTTGTTATATGAAAGCAGTCCTTTTACTCCTGATACAAGTTTCTTTATTATTCTCTTTCTTCTCTTCTGAAGGTTTTTCCAGTTTATGCTCACTTCGCCCACATCAATTCCCAGATTTCTGCTGTCTTTGATTTCACTGAACAGTTCTGCAGAATGGAGCAGTGTCTTTGTAGGTATACATCCTACATTGAGGCAGGTTCCGCCAAGTTCTGCATTTTCAACAAGGGTTACTTTATTCCCCAGCTGTGCAGCACGGATAGCAGCTATATAACCTCCCGGGCCTCCACCTATAACAACTACATTTCTAGAGCCTGCCTCACGTTTATCGCCCCGGACTTCCGGCTCTCCTGCTTCTTCTACCTCATCTTTTCCCTCNTAACCTCCCGGGCCTCCACCTATAACAACTACATTTCTAGAGCCTGCCTCACGTTTATCGCCCCGGACTTCCGGCTCTCCTGCTTCTTCTACCTCATCTTTTCCCTCTGCTCCCGCCTCTTTCAAAAGCTCTGAAATATCTTCATTCTCACCAGCTATTACAGCAACGGGTGTCAGGCATTTAACCGTCTCTCCCTCTTCTACCAGTATTTTTCTAAGTACCCCGCTTTCTTTTGCCTCTATCTCGTTCGTAAGCTTATCCGTTTCAACTTCAAAT
>NZ_JBHMIY010000080.1:0-1640 GCF_042436595.1 Clostridium sp. MT-14 | reverse complement strand
GGGTGCATTTTTTCCTACTTCCCCATAAATGGATTAATAAGGTATCAAAGATCAATCTTTCATTATAGGGTTAAAAATACCAGTAAAAAAGATCAGACTTTCCCTCCAGGTGTTTTGTCCCGCAAAGTATTATGACTTAATTAGGCCGCATTTCCATATATAATATCCTGCACTTTATTCCAACGGTTACTTTTCTTTGCTGCCCTCAGGCTGGCAATATATTGTGCTCCATCCATGCTCCACCGCATACCAGCCCCTTTTAATCTTGCCTGAATTACACATTTATTACCACTCTCGATGGCTCCACTTCCTATGAAGTACCCCTTGTCTTCATAATATTTGTAATTAAGTCTATCTTTATTATTCATTAGATAATTTTTCAAAGCCATTACACTTTCATTTATTACTTTATCACAATAGAAATCAGGTTTTATGGACTCAATGGTTTCATCTACTTTCCCATCTTTGATACCACTTATAATGGAATTAACCCATTTCTTTTTATTTCCTGCATCATCACCATAAATTGCATTGGCACAATCATTAACATGTTCACTGAAGTGATAAAAATCAAGGATAAGGACGGCTTCTGGAAAAAGTTCACCGGCTATGTTCCATATCCATGCAGCACCGTCACCTATTATTACTATTTCTTTTACCCTCCCGCACCCATTTTTAACTGCAGCAGTCCAGAGCATTTTCTTAAATTCTTCAGCACTTCCAAGGTAAGTTGTATACTCTTTTTCAGCTATTATGTGTCTGGGTTTATTCTTATTAAGTATCATGCTGTCTTTAAACACAATACCAAGCTTGAGTTCCTTCCAGCCTTCACCTTTTATAAGTACCATTGAACCGTCAGCTTCTATATATAATCTGCCCTTTTTATCTTCATCTCTTATATTTTCAATAGCTTTAAACTGATTATTATATAAATCCAGGGCTTCTTTTTTCTCTTTTTCAAACAGTTTTCTACCTGCATTTTCAGAAATATCCTGTATAATAGCCGGACTAATATCTATGCCAAGATATTTCTTAATTGTCCGGTTAGCATCTCCGAAGGGCATCATCTGGGCAAAATCTGTAACTGCCTCTTCTACAGCTCTTGTTATTTTATGTCCTTCACTTATTATAAGCTGTCTATCCATAGGGGCATATCCCTTATGGCATCTCCGGCAGGTAACTATATGACGATAAAGTTCTAAATTGCCAAGCATTGTTTTTAACTGCAGATGACTATCTTTTTTACTAACTATCATCCTTTTACCACATTTTGGGCAGTAAACTACTTCAATTTTTTTTTATCCTCTTCAACAATCCTGTCCTGGGTATAGTTCATAAAACCTTTTTTTATTCTAGCCATAGCGTTCAGCAGCATAGCTTCAATATCATCAATGCTTATACTTTTATCCTCCAGCCCATTGGCAAGTGTTCTGGCATATTCGCTGAATGCATTTTCCATATCCTTGAGAAGTTCCTGTGACCTTTTGTTATTTGTGTTTTCCATAAAAATTCCTCCATTCAACTTTAGTATAAGAATATTGTAATGTATTAATACAAAATCTTCAAAAGCTAAATGTTGGTTTAATTGGTACAATCCTAATATCATGGTATATTTAAATTCGAATTATTTAAATGCACCC
>NZ_JBHMIY010000079.1:0-1644 GCF_042436595.1 Clostridium sp. MT-14 | reverse complement strand
AAGGTTGAAAATTAAAGTATGAATTGGAAACATAGTAAAAGCGCATAGCAAATAAGCCATCATTTGATGACTTTTTGAAAATTAAATATTTAGCAAGTTAAGGTTAGGTAGCTGACTTGATTTTGTAACCTTGGAACTGTGCCATTAAAATTGCTTGCTCCACTGTGATTTCACGTTCAACAGGTATAACATCTGCCTTTCTATAAAGTTCAGCATTATAAGTTTCTTTATTTTTTAACATATTGTATAATGCTGTTAGAAGCATTCTTGCTATTGCAATGATTGCTTTCTTGTGACCGCGACGCTTTCTTAAACGAAGATAGCGGTTACGTATTTCTGGATGCTTTTCACTTTTAACCACAGAAGTAGCACATTGTACTAAAAGTGGCTTGATGTAGCATCCGGCTTTGGAAACCCGGACAGATTTTTTCTTCCCTGCACTTTCATTGTTGGTAGGAGTTAGACCTGCCCATGAACATAAGTGTTTCGCCGAAGGAAAAGCCTCCATGTTGACACCAATTTCTGAAATAACAGTAATTGCAGAGAAAGGATTCTTAAATGATGGAGCAGTTAGAATTAGGTCGAGTTCTTGCTGATAGGGACTGGCGAGCGCAAGAATCAGTTCTTCTAACTCTGCTTTCCGGGATTCCAAATCCTCAAAATGCTTCTTAATAATCTTTAATTTACCAGCCTGTTCAGGAGAAATATATCCATCAACGGCGAGCTCTAGTTCGGGAATTTTGTTCTTCATAGAGCCATGAATTAAAGGTTTAATATCAAAAGAAGTATCCAAAGGATTTTCAAGAATCTTGTCTAAAATTCTTTTTGAACTTTTACCAAAAGTGTCCGAAACAACGTTTCCCAATTGAATGTTGGAAACCGTGAGACAGTTTTGGAGACGGTTCTTCTCGCTGGACATAAAGCAGGTTAGTTTGTAACGATAGCGCATAAGGTCGCGCAGCTGACGGATATCAGCAGGAGGCATAAAGCTACCGGCAACAAGATCATGCTTAAACAGGTCAGCAGTCCATTTCGCATCTTTCTTGTCAGTTTTTTTACCACGAATAGCCTTAACGTATTTAGGATGTGCAAGTACAATGGAACAACCTTTTTCTAAGACGTTGTACACGGGAATCCAGTATTTACCGGTAGATTCCATACAGACATCCTTACAATTAGACTCAAGCAGCCATTGTAACAGCTCTTTCAGACCCCTCGTGTAGGTAGAAAAGCGATGGCTCTTGTAGGTAGTAATACCTATAGAATTAGTAGTTGCAATACAAGCAACTACAAAAGTTTTGTGGACATCAATTCCACAACAGATTTTGTACACGATTTTCAAAGCCATATGGGACTCCTTTCTGAACTAAGAAGTTCTAAAAAATTATAGGGATAAACGACATTGACTGACAGCCTAGCATTTAAACGAGATTGTTTAAACAAAGATAAGGTTACGTACTCAAAGGTACACTTATTTGTGCTTGAAAAGGCAGTCTACACATATAAACATACGGTCGTCTGGCAAGCTAGACAGCCCACTCACCTCCCCGTGATTTGTAGTGTACCGAAATCCCTATGGCTTAATAATAAAACAAAAATTCGCTCAAAGCCAAATATTTTCATTACGTTTTGTGCCTTGAGCTA
>NZ_JBHMIY010000078.1:0-1672 GCF_042436595.1 Clostridium sp. MT-14 | reverse complement strand
CCCACTTATAGAAGATAGGAGAATTACGCCCTTTTTGTTAAAATAATAAGCAGAGAAGAAACCCCTATAGGCTAGGGGCTCTTAATAATATGAGGTATTGATTGGTTTAGAAACAAAGAGGATCATTTAAGAACCTTACTTCTATATTTTACCATGTATTTGTAAAAAATCAACATTCACTTTAAGGGGGATAAGAGTCCCTAATAAATAGGAACCCTCAACACCATAAGTTTTAATTAATTGTTTCATTTGTATTTTACCACATATTTGTAAAAAATCAATAAATTATAAAGGAATATATCAATAGTATAGATATAATATTGTATTTAGGATATAATTATTGATGTCTATTTTTTTTAGATCTTTTTTGATCTAATATAGAAGCTCTGGCTAATTACTGGAGCTTCTTTTAAAGAATATAATAATATATTTGGGGTATACTACTAAAAGATAGCATTTTAAATTCCCAATCTTATGCAATTACAAAATAACCTCCAGCTTTGGGCTGGGGGTTATTAGTTGTAAGTGCTATTTTAAAAAGCCTTGGATTCACCAGAGCAATTTATTTACAATGTTAATAATTCCTAATAATCAATTCACTGTATCTATGCTCTTTATCCTTGTATTTTCCTACAAAATTATGATTTCTCTGAACCTCATCTATCTTGAAATCCTTGTATAAATGCTTCGCAAATTCACAATCGTTATAAGAAAGAATGAATTTTCCTTTTACTTTCTTCAGGCAATCGCATAACCTCACATGATCCTCTTCTGAAAATTGGACCTGATAGTATTTTTCAGTACCATAGTAAGGCGGGTCCAGGTATATAAGTGCATCCTCTTTATCATAGACCTTTAACAAATCCTCAAAATCTTTATTTTCAATCACCACATCAGAGAGTCTTTCCTGAATATCAGTAAGATATTTAATCATCACATTTACATTTTTCTTCACACACCCATAGGATCTGTGGTCGCTTCCATAGCTTGTCTTAATCAACATGAAGAAACGTGCTGCTCTCTGAATATCCGTCATACCTCGAGTGTTATACTGACTTGCGAAATCATAAAATACTTCCCTTGAATTCAACATGAATGAAAGTTCCCTCTGCAACTCTCCACAATGGAATTTAACGCACCTGAATAAATTCACCAGGTCCCCATTTATACCGTTGTATACTTCCATGCTGGCCAGTTTATCTTTTGAAAACAATACCCATGCTGCACCTCCAAACACTTCTATGTATCTATTGAAACTTTCGGGAAATCGTTTGACTATCTCCTTCCTGAGTAATTTCTTTCCACCTATCCAATNATACCCATGCTGCACCTCCAAACACTTCTATGTATCTATTGAAACTTTCGGGAAATCGTTTGACTATCTCCTTCCTGAGTAATTTCTTTCCACCTATCCAATTTATAAAACTATTCATATATACCTCCTATGTTCCAGATAATACTATTATATACGAACATATGTTCTATATCGAGGTAGAATATGGATAACCTTCATAAATATAGATTCATGGTTAAAATTTATGCTATAATAATTATCAGGAGAATAAGGATGTTTTTAGCTAGTCACCCTCCGGGATTTTATCTCTCCCAAGGAGTCGTTGCGGTTAACCTGACAACAGAGGGGGTGACATAAATGAGTGATTCTATTACTATT
>NZ_JBHMIY010000077.1:0-1901 GCF_042436595.1 Clostridium sp. MT-14 | reverse complement strand
TTATGAAGACACTCGAAAAGTAGATGGAAAATCTTAAAAGATATTTAATCAGCCAACTACTTAGCATAAGTTGGAAACTTGTTAAATGAACTTTGAAAATCACACATTGTTATGAGAGGACGGACACAAAAAGGACATAACAAAAAAGCCTGAGATTAGGCCCTGGGAAAATATTCAATAAGTGTTCTATACAGCCTTACTTTGCATAAGACTGCCAAAACTAAAGCCGGTATGCTTTATCCAGGCATCTAAGTGTATATTGATTACAGAAAAAGTTGCTAAAGCCATACGCAGCATAGCACTTCGAGATTTATATTCTTGAATGTTATAATCATTAAACATTCGTTTGTTTGAGCGTTCGACAGAGGTTCTGGTTTTAAATTTATCTTTAAATTTTTCAGAATTACGTGGTACAGGAGGAAACATCCTCGGATCATAATCAGGTTTAATGTGAATAACTTTACCATATTTACTGTCAGAGCATTTACACTCTGCAGGAGGTTCTAAACCTTTTGCTGCAAAATAACAACGGTATTTGATTCCTTTAGGTTTTGAATATCCCCAATTGACAAAAGGAATACCACCCATGCAAATAGGATTTCCTTTGTTATCGAAACAAAGTATATTAGGATGGGGATAATCAAATTTTGCTTTTGTCCTGGAATCTAAAGAAATAAAAGGAGAAATATTGTGGTGCTTAAGCAGATCATAAGTAGGATAGTTATCCATGGCTCCATCAGCAATAAAGTTCTTAAAATGAAGGTCAGGATAAAGATTATGAATATCTTCAAGTGCAAAAACTGTAGTAATGCTGTCATGGCGGCTAGCCTGTACCATCTTAATGTAGATAGGAAGGTCATAGGGGCTATCGGAAGCAGTCACATTAAAAAGAGTGTTTCCAAAGAACCACTGTTCTCTATAGCTATCCCATCCCCAGCAGGCATCAGGATCTGAATACCGTCTGGGACAATGACAGTTGTATATGCCTTTAGATTTGCAGTCACAAACCTTAACTCCATAATGGCTGGCACCAGAATAGAAAGGTGAACCGTCAAAGGCAAGGGATAAGTTATTGATATCTCCAAGAATACCCATTTTAGAAGAGAAATCAACAACACATCGGGCGATAAACTTCTGAAAAATGTTTTCAGGACAGAAGTTTCTAAGTTTACCTTTGATAGCTTTATCAACAAGCTTCTTAACAGTACCAGAACGCTTAGGGGGCTGCTTTTCACCAGCTTTCAGTTTTTTTCTAGGCTTGGATGAAAAATTTTTAACCGTAAGTTTACGTTCAACTTGAAGTTTATGGTCTGAAATCCATAAACGTACTAAAAGGTCATAATATGAGGATGCAGATGGGACACCATCCTCAAAACCACATATATCAAGAAGCAAAGGATCAGAAGCTATCTTTTTAGCCCATTTTGTGATAGAATGTCCGTGTTGATCAAGCATTAATATTAGAGATCGTATTATACCTTGCTGATTTTTGGCGGGACGGCCTAAATCAGAATATAAAGGCTTGATTACAGGGAGCAGGCTATCCAGGTTGAGAAGATAGAGTTTTGAAATACTCTTATCAAGTGCAGCCAGCCTGCTTTTTTGCGTTTGATAGTGAAGTAGCATTTTAAGATATAGCTGTTCTTGATATTCCAAATGTGAAATCCAATTTCGTAACATAATAAACCTCCTGAGAAAATAGTATTTTAAAATCACAATACAATTTTACTCATAAAAGGGGATGTTCTATCAATCGAAATGTTTTCTAGCTTAGGATGCTATTGGTAATAAGTTTATTGGAAAATATCATAATAATTTAGCTTAAATATTAGGGGTGAAGCAAAGATGCTGAACCTTATAATATATAAAAATCAAGCTCTCTGAGTTTTCGAGAGCGTACT
>NZ_JBHMIY010000076.1:0-1951 GCF_042436595.1 Clostridium sp. MT-14 | reverse complement strand
GAAGCATTGTTATAATAACATCGGTTTTTGATGCAACATCCTTTGCAGAAGTTCCTTCTTCAGCTCCTGCTTTTACAACTTCGTCAACAGCTGATTTATTGATATCAAATACTACAAGGTTATAACCTGCCTTTATCAAATTCTTCGACATCGGTTTTCCCATGATTCCAAGTCCTATAAATCCTATTTTCATACGTTAATCCTCCTGTACTTTAATTTATATTATTATTATCATATTTTCCGCTATTACAATCAATGTTCATTTGCACAAATATAAGTAACTATCCATAATTTGTTTCATATATATGCATAAACAAAATTTGAAACATTATGTAATTGGAGCTGGATTGAATATTCCAAGTGCATTATAGAGTCCATGAATATCCCCATAAGTTTTCTTTCTTCCACTTGCTACATCTATTATTAATTTAAACAATTCCCATCCGACTTCTTCTATACTTTTTTTACCAGTTGCTATTCTACCTGCATCAAGATCTATAAGATCAAACCATTTTTCCTTCAAAGTTGAATTACTGGATACCTTGATCACAGGACTTATCTTCAAATTATAGGTTGTACCTCTCCCCGTAGTAAATACTTGAAGTGTCATTCCCGATGCCAGCTGCATTGTTCCGCAGAAAAAATCACTAGCCGGAGTTGCCGCATAAGTCATTCCTCTCTTTTTAATTCTCTCACCTGGAGAGAGTACATCTACTATACTCGTGGTTCCCGACTTTGCAACAGAACCCAAGGCTTTATCTACTACATTTGAAAGTCCACCTTTTTTATTTCCAGGAGATGGATTCGCATCTCTGTCAACGTGTGATTTTTCAAGGTATTTATCATACCATTTCATTTCCCTGACAAGTTTTTTCAGAACTTTGTCATCTTTTGTTCTAGGTGCAAGAAGGTGTACTGCATCTCTTATTTCCGTAACTTCAGAAAACATAACTTTCGCACCGGCTCTTACAAGAAGATCTGCTGCAAATCCAACAGCAGGATTTGAAGTTATTCCGGAAAAGGCATCACTTCCACCACATTGAAGTCCAACTACAAGATCTGATACAGGACATTCCACTCTTGTACGGGAATTTAGCTTTTCAAGTTTTTTTTCTGCTTTTCTCATTATTTCATCAATCATTTCTTTAAAACCATGACATTCCTGTAAAACTACAAGATCATCGTTTTCTATTTTGGGAAATAATATTGTCGGTACAAGTTTCTCACAGCCAAGACATATAGTGAGAAGCTGTCCCCCAAAATTGGGATTCTTAGATAAATTTCTTATTGCCCTTATCGGTATTTCGGCATTATCACCGTATATAGCTACACCACAACCATATAGGTGATTAAGTGCAACAACATCATCTACATTTTTATATTTTGGAAGAAGTTCACTTCTTATTCTATCTACAGCTACATTTACCACTCCTTCCGAACATTGAACCGTAGTTGTAATTCCAAGAATATTTTTTGTGCCGACACTTCCGTCATCATTTCTGTATCCTAAAAAAGTATAACCTTCAAGGGGATTATAATGCTCCACCATATACCCACTTTTCAAATTATCCAGAGGACATGCCCTGGGAAGTCTTACTTTATCTTCATGAAGCCAGCTTCCTTTTTTAAGATCAGATTTTGCATATCCAATTATTTCACCATATCTTATGATAGGTTCATCTTTTGATACGTCCTCAAGCATTACTTTATTAGCTTCTGGAATATCTGAAAGAAGTTTAAACCCACCATCCAATAATGTATCTTTTTTTAATCCACCTTTATTTACTATAACTGCCACATTGTCTTTAGGATTAATTTTGATATATAGAGGTTCCATATTTCTGACATCCATTATATTTCACTCCTAATATAATAAGTTTATATAGTCGGTTGCAGAATACTGCAGCCATTGATTTTACTAACTTTTTTAACTCTTTAATTATATATTTCA
>NZ_JBHMIY010000075.1:0-2266 GCF_042436595.1 Clostridium sp. MT-14 | reverse complement strand
TTGGCACCCATGGGGAAAATACCTACTTTGTAGTCAATTCCTTTTTCTTCGGCCTGTTCTTCAGTATACCCTACGGCAGCTATCTCAGGTTTTGTATATACACAGGAGGACACGGTCTTGTAATCCATCTTTGCATTCTGACCCGATATATTTTCTGCAGCCACCACACCCTGTTCGGAAGCAACATGGGCGAGCATTATTTTCCCTGTACAGTCCCCTATGGCATATATATTTTCTATATTAGTTCTCATATGATCATCCACACATACATTTCCCTTTTCCACCTTTACTCCAATTTTATCTAAATCAAGCCCCTCTGTATTTGCACGCCTTCCTATGGCTACCAATACTTTCTCGGCCTCCACGCTTGAAACGCCATCTCCTTTAGTAAAATCAACCTTCAGTCCATTTTCTACCTTTTCTATTTTAGTTACCTTGCATCCGGTATTCAGTGTAACTCCTCTTTTTGACAGCTTATCGGCAATTAGATTTGAAATCTGCCTGTCTATAGGCGGTAAAATAAACGGCAGCATTTCCAGAATGGTCACTTTCTTTCCAAAAGAACTGAACAGGCTTGCAAATTCTATGCCTATTACTCCGCCGCCTATAATCACTATTGTCTCCGGAAGAGATTCAAAATCCAGTGCACCGGTGCTGTCCACTACACCTTCAAGGCCTATTCCGGGTATAAGAGGTGCAAAGGGAAGAGAACCTGTGGAAATTATGGCATCGTCAAAACTTATTTTTTCAGCTTCTCCATTTTCTCTGGTTACTACAATGGAATTTTTAGCTTCCATTTTGGCAAACCCCTTGATCACATTTACCTTGTTATATGAAAGCAGTCCTTTTACTCCTGATACAAGTTTCTTTATTATTCTCTTTCTTCTCTTCTGAAGGTTTTTCCAGTTTATGCTCACTTCGCCCACATCAATTCCCAGATTTCTGCTGTCTTTGATTTCACTGAACAGTTCTGCAGAATGGAGCAGTGTCTTTGTAGGTATACATCCTACATTGAGGCAGGTTCCGCCAAGTTCTGCATTTTCAACAAGGGTTACTTTATTCCCCAGCTGTGCAGCACGGATAGCAGCTATATAACCTCCCGGGCCTCCACCTATAACAACTACATTTCTAGAGCCTGCCTCACGTTTATCGCCCCGGACTTCCGGCTCTCCTGCTTCTTCTACCTCATCTTTTCCCTCNCACGGATAGCAGCTATATAACCTCCCGGGCCTCCACCTATAACAACTACATTTCTAGAGCCTGCCTCACGTTTATCGCCCCGGACTTCCGGCTCTCCTGCTTCTTCTACCTCATCTTTTCCCTCTGCTCCCGCCTCTTTCAAAAGCTCTGAAATATCTTCATTCTCACCGGCTATTACAGCAACGGGTGTCAGGCATTTAACCGTCTCGCCTTCCTCTACGAGTATTTTTCTCACTACTCCGCTTTCCTTTGCCTCTATCTCGTTCGTAAGCTTATCCGTTTCAACTTCAAATAGAATTTCTCCCTTTTCAACTTTCTCTCCCTCATTTTTATGCCACTTTGCCAGCATTCCTTCTGTCATTGTAAGGCCCAGCTTGGGCATTATCTCCAAACAACTCATTTTTAAAAACCTCCCATGTTCTAAAGTATAAGCAGTCCCGGTTTTTCCACATACTGCTTTATTCTCTGCAAAATTCGAGCTGCATAGGCTCCGTCTATGGCCCTGTGATCCGCTGTAAGTGACATACTCATAAGCGGCTTTACAACTATCTGGCCCTTTTCCACCACCGGTGTTTCAGCAATCTTGTTTACTCCAAGTATGGCTACCTCAGGCTGGTTTATAATAGGCGAGAATGTATCTATGCCGAACATTCCAAGATTCGTTATGGTAAATGTACCTCCTGTCAGATCATCAGGTCCAAGTTTGTTTTCCTTTGCTCTCTTTACAAGATCCTTGAATTCGGCCGTAATCTGCTTGAGCCCCTTTATGTCACAGTCCTTTATCACTGGAACAAGAAGCCCGTCATCCAGGGCAACGGCAACCCCCATATTCACATAATCCTTCAAAATAAATGTATCTCCATTTACAGAACAGTTTGCCAGCGGAAATTCTTTAAGCACCTGTGAGACTATCTTTATGAGCAGATCCGTATAGGTCACCTTGAAGACGTCTTTAAGGCTGTCTTTCAATCTCTTCAGCTCTGAAGTATCCATGGTCATGTTGTAGGTTACGGTAGGTGACACGCTGACGCTTTCACTCATCCTCTTTGCAATGACTTTCCTCATT
>NZ_JBHMIY010000074.1:0-2404 GCF_042436595.1 Clostridium sp. MT-14 | reverse complement strand
AAAGACAAGAAGGATCTGGGAGTACATTCTGAGATGATATCTGATGGGATTGTGGATCTGGTTGAATCGGGAGTAATAACAAACAAGAAAAAGACCCTCCATCCAGGAAAGATAATTGTGACTTTTTTAATGGGAACTAAAAAATTATATGATTTTGTAAATGATAATCCCATGGTTGAGTCCGATTCTGTGGATTATGTGAATGAACCCATGGTTATTATGAAAAATTATAAAATGGTATGTATAAATTCCTGTGTTGAGATAGATCTGATGGGACAGATAACTGCTGAGAGTGTTGGATTGAACCAGATAAGCGGAGTAGGGGGACAAGTTGATTTCATGAGGGGAGCAAGCAAGGCCAAGGATGGCAAGTCAATTATAGCCATACCGTCTACTGCAAAAAAGGGTACGGTATCGAAGATAGTGCCTTTCTTGAGCAGAGGATCAGCAGTCACTACTTCAAGGAATGATGTACACTATGTAGTGACGGAATACGGAATTGCACAGTTTAGAGGCAAATCGTTGAAGGAAAGAGCCAGGGNTTCAAGGAATGATGTACACTATGTAGTGACGGAATACGGAATTGCACAGTTTAGAGGCAAATCGTTGAAGGAAAGAGCCAGGGAGCTTATAAGAATTGCACATCCAAAGTTCAGGGATGAACTGATAAATGAATTTGAAAATAGATTTAATTGTAATTACTGCAATTAAAAGTTTTTTAGGAGATGAAGATAATGGAAAAAAGGATAGAACAAATTGAAGATAAGAGCTTTGAAGAGATTATGTTTGAAAATAAAATGTGTAAACTTATTGACAAATTATACAGTCAAATGGATGAAAGCTACAGGTTGGATATACTGATAAAACGTAATTTGGAGGAAATAGAACATGGGAAATTTATGGGAAAAAGCTAAGCTCGGGAGAATTTGTTCAAAAATTAGCAGAGGTTCATCTGTAAAGATTACCGGGGAAATTTGTAAAGAATCTGTAGTGCCTTTTGTAAGAAGCCATAATATAGGCGATGGTATATTTATTTATGATGGACTTTCATTTATTGAATATAGTGTGTCAGAGAGAATTAAAAGTGTGAGGCTTCAAGAAGGGGATATATTGATCAATATGAGATTAAGTTCTTCTTTGAGATTCACAATGGTACCTGAGGATATAATAGGAGGTATAGTAAATCAGCATGTTTCTGTGATAAGAGTAAAAAAGCATATTGTTGATCCTGTTTTTTTAAAATATTTCTTGATGTGGGATAAAACACAGAACTTATTAATTTCCATGGCCATGAAGGGCAGTGCTAGAACAACTCTTACTAAAAAAGTAATTGAGAATTTAGAAGTATATATACCGCCTATGAATCAGCAGAAAAAGATTGCTTTTATTCTTTCTTCACTGGATCATAAAATTAAATTGAATAATGAGATGAACGAAGTTATCAATGAGATGGCAAATACCATTTTTCAATATTTATTTGTAGATTTTATACCTTTTAGTGGGGATGAATTCAGAAAAAGTGAATTGGGGAATATACCTGATGGCTGGGGAATAGAAAAAATGAAAGATATAGTTCCTGTAACAGATGGAACCCACGAGTCGCCTAAAAAGGAAAAAACAGGATATAAACTTATAACTTCCAGAAATATAAAGAACAACAGCATAGAATTTAAAAATATTAATTTTATATCTAAAGAGGATTTCAAAAGAATTAACAGAAGAAGCAAGGTAGAAAAGTTTGATATTTTAATAACGATGATTGGAAGCATAGGAAATACACTGCTTGTTCAAGATGAATGTATAGATTATGCCATAAAAAATGTAGGGCTTATAAAGACATCATTAAATAAGGAAATGGCAGAGTTTATTTTCATGCACCTGTCCTCGGATAGAATGAAGAATTATATAAAGACTAAAATAAAGGGAAATAATCAGAAATACATTTCTCTCAGGGAATTGAGAAATATACCTGTTATTATTCCACCCGATAATGTAATTATGAAATTTAATAAGTTGATTTCAAAACTGTATAAAAAAATGGCTCAGAATAATTTCAGCAATAGTAATTTGATAAACATCAGGAATGAATCTCTTCCAAAATTGGTTTCCGGCAAAGTATTAAAGTATTATTGAAAGATATTGTATAAAAATAAGAAAATTATTGCTCAATAGGTGGAATCTATGACTAAATATCTATTGACTGAACAAAATTTATATCTTATACTTACACATAGAATGATAAAACAATAAATAATTTATGAATATTTGATGTCCAATAGTAAGTGATATTTTTAACATTCAAAATAAAATAGTGATATTTGTATTAGAAGCAATGACAACTGTGGCATAAAATCTTTTGAAAGGTGGTTTTAAAATGATCTCTACAAAATTGGAGAATTTATAT
>NZ_JBHMIY010000073.1:0-2582 GCF_042436595.1 Clostridium sp. MT-14 | reverse complement strand
CTATAAATCTACTAAAAAATTGTCTTGACAAAGGGGTGCACTTTATCTTCCAATAGACCATTTGGGTGCTAATCTATTTTTTCAACTTATAACAAAGAGATACGAACATAATTCTACTATAATAACAACGAATCAGCCATTCAGTAAATGGGGAGATGTTTTTTCAGATGTAACTTTAGCTAATGCAATATTAGATAGGTTATTGCATCATTCACATATCGTAAAAATTATTGGACCTTTATATAGGACAAAAGATGTTTATGAATTAATCCAGCAAGAAAGAACCCCTGATTAATTTAAATTTACTATAAAATATTTATGCATTTTCATGTTGGAACTTTTCAACATTTTGAACTTGACATTTACAAATATATGCTCTTCGTTTTCGGCTGAAGTTTCTTTAATACTGCTATTTGTATTATGCTTCATCACGTTAAAAGGTGCCCTAACGCTCTACATAATCCCGTTACAATGTAACCAGTTTACATACCTGTATAATGTTTTAAAAGGTCATACACACCCTTCTGACGAGCAAACAATACAATAGTAGTAATACTGCTTGTCCGAGTTTATTTCTTATACAACGGCTCACAACACCTATACCTATTATTTTTTACAGTTGGGGTATGTTTAACCAACTCTCTATATTTATTTTTATATATTAAAAAAGTCCCTTAGGTACTAGCCACGGCAAAAGCATGAAGGAATGTTTATCCAATGGATAAATTACCACTAACAATTATAGTTCTGTTATAGTAGAATAACCTTAATAAAATACTCTTATGGAGGTTATTGAATATGGCAGTAAAAAAGTATAAGGGAAGCTTTTTTGAGCATTTTAGTGTAATCTACGATACAAGGCAAGAAGGTAAAGTTAGGCACAAGCTTATAGATATCATCTTTATTGCAATTGCAGCAACAATATGCAGCTGCGATGACTGGGAGGACGTTGAAGCTTGGGCGATTGAAAGAGAAGATTGGCTGAGGAAGTACCTTGAACTGCCAAATGGCATACCAACACATCATACAATTGAAAGAGTATTAAATTTAATAGATCCTAAACAGTTTGAAAGATGTTTTGTGCTTTGGATGAGAGAAGTAACAGAGATTGGGAATAATACAGTAATAGCAATCGACGGAAAAACAATGCGTGGAACAGAAAATAAAAAGAATAATAAAAAGGCAATTCATATAGTAAGTGCCTGGTGCAGCAGTAATAAGCTTATCATAGGGCAGGTAAAGGCAGATGAAAAAAGCAATGAAATTACTGCAATACCTGAATTACTTGATATGCTTTTAATAAAGGGCAGCATTGTTACAATTGATGCAATGGGCTGTCAGAAAGATATTGCAGAAAAGATTGTAAAACACAATAAAGCAGACTATGTATTGGCACTTAAAGAAAACCACAAGGTTTTATATGATGAGGTAAAAGAATATTTCAAAGATGCGAAAGCAGATAAGGTAAAGAATGAAAAAATTGAGTGCTACCGTACTATGGAAAAATCCCATGGGAGAATTGAAGAAAGAATCTTTTACTATTCTACTGATATATCATGGATGAAAGCTAAAGATGACTGGACAAAATTAAATGGTATAGGTATGGTTATTAGAAATTGTGAAGAAAATGGGAGAAAGACAGAGGAGTGTAGATACTATCTGGGAAGTATTAAGAATGTAAAAGACTTTTCACAGGCAGCAAGAAAACATTGGGGAATTGAGAGTACTCATTGGAACCTGGATGTAACTTTTAGGGAAGATGAAAATAGGAATAGAACAGGGAACAAGCCACAAAACATTGGACTGCTAAAAAGAATTGCTCTTAACTTAGTAAAAAAAGATGAAGAAAGATATCCTAAGAAAAGCTTGAAATCTAGAAGGTTTCAGGCATTACTCAGCTTGGAATATCTTGAATATATATTATTCATAAATTTTAGATAGATCTAAGAAAATTTAAAAAGAACGCAAATGTAGACTGGATATATCCATTAAGGACTATTTGGTTTTGAATGTGGTCCTCTTTTAAAGGAGTAAAGATCTAGGCTCTGGCTGCTTCTTACACCATTTCACAGTAATACCAGAGTACATTTCAGGGAAAATAAGGCATACCTCATATATAAATGCTGCAAAGGCATTTTTTAAAAAATTCTTGCAAGAGAATTTTGAAAAGAGATGGGTTCATGCTTTTTCCGTGAGGTACTAGCCTAAAGGACTTGAAATTTCTTTATTATTTCTGTATAATCAGCACATAAACTGAATACAGTAAATTCGTTACTTTCCTGGTATTGCCGTACCTTTATTCAAATTATTTTTTTGCATTCTCTAAATAAATTTATATTTATTTGTCTTAAAATAAAAAACTAAATAAAATTAACTATCCAGTTTTTGTTATAGTTAGTATATAGCGCTATGACCTCGTTTCAACCTCATTCTTGTTTACTAATATTGCAGCACTAACTTTTTACCTGATTTTAGATATTATATTGTAATTTTATGTCATTTGAGTTACAATATTTATCATAAATGTAATTTAAATATTATGAAGACACTCGAAAAGTAGATGGAAAATCTTAAAAGATATT
>NZ_JBHMIY010000072.1:0-4010 GCF_042436595.1 Clostridium sp. MT-14 | reverse complement strand
TTTCTTCATGTTGATTAAGACAAGCTATGGAAGCGACCACAGATCATATGGATGCGTAAAGAAAAATGTCAATGTCATGATTCAGTATCTGACTGATATTCAGGAGAGGCTTTCTGGTGTAGTGATTGAAAATAAGGATTTTAAGGACTTGATTATAGTCTATGATAAAGAGGATGCACTCATATATCTGGACCCGCCTTATTATGGTACTGAAAGATATTATCAGGTAGAGTTTTCAGGGAAGGACCATATAAGGTTATGTGACTGCCTTAAGAATGTAAAAGGTAAATTCATTCTTTCATATAATGATTGTGAATTTGTTAGAAGCTTATATAATGATTTCAATATAGATGAGGTCCAGCGAAATCACAATCTTATGGGAAAGTATAGAGATAAAGAGCATAGGTATAGTGAGTTGATTATTAGAAATTATTAACTTATCTTGTTGAGTATCCTAAAGTAACATTAATTGCTTTAGGATTATTTTTATTTTTTGGAGGATTTTGATAAGTTTTGGAGAAACATATACTTTAAAGTATAAAAAAGAATTAAAAAAGAGGTTATTATGGATAAGTGGCTAGAAATAATTGATAAAGTTAGTTGGTTACAAAAACAAAATAAAATTTTATGGTTTAGAGGACATAGAAATATAGATTTTAAATTAAGAAGTACTTTATCTAGAATAGATAGCAATAAAAGAGTTATAAAGAACAAAGAGAGAGATATGTATAATTATTTTATAAACTATGGATATAAGTATATTGAAAAATTTATAGGGTTTAAGGAATGGAATATATTGTTCTTAATGCAACATTATGGATTGCCAACAAGATTATTAGATTGGACGAATAGCTTTATTAAAGCTTTATATTTTGCTAACAAAGGTAGAAATGAAGGAGAAGATGCTTGTATATGGGTATTAAATCCAATTGAATTAAATAGGGAATGTAATAATAGAGGATTTTATGTTGAAGATGATTGTTCGTATAATAAAATTAATCTCTTAACAATAGATAAATTACCTGAGAGAATAAAAAATTATATTAATTATTTTGAAGATAATATAGCAAGAGTACATTCTTTTGCGTTAGTTCCCAATATGAGCAATGAAAGGTTAGTAGCGCAGAATGGATTTTTTACGGTTCAAGGAACAGAATTATTAGATTTGGAAGAAGAGTATTGCGATTGTATAGATAAATTTTTATTTAAGATAAATTTGCCATATGCTACATATGAGCAATCTATCAATTTTATAAAAGTAAATGGAATTAATTGTTATACTATTTATGGAGGAGTAGATGGCTTATGCGAGTATATAAAAGATGAGCTTATGGGTATAAAAATGAATAATTTATAAAAGAGGGGTATAAATGTGTAATAAAAATATAGTTACATTTATAAATATGAAGGGAGGGGTATGTAAGACAACATTATGTGTAAATATAGCTAATACATTAGCTGAGATGGGTAAGAGGGTATTGGTTATAGACTTAGACCCACAATTTAATGCAACGCAGTATGCATTTTCAGTTATTTATGGGAAAGATAGCATGGAAAAATATAGAGCTTTAAAAAAAGAAGGTAAAACTATATTTCAAATTTTTAAAAAAGAAATAGAAGATATAAATAATGATGATGATAGCATTTTTACGTATAATGAGGACATTTCTAAAGATTTAGGTATAAATTTAATAGTAAATTTAAAAGATAATTTTGATTTTATGCTAGGAGATATTGAACTAATTAAAATGGAACTTAATCAAATAAGAGGAACAGAAAATATTTTAGATGAATATATTGAAAAAAAGTCTTTAAGATCTAATTATGAGTATATATTAATTGATAGTCCTCCTACGTATTCATTCTTTTTTAGGAGTGCTCTTATAGCTGCAGACACATATATATCACCTGTTACTCCTGACTATGTTGCATCTTTAGGGCTATCATTAATGACAAAAGCAATAAAACAAACGAAAAAATTACGGCCAAGAGAGAGAAGAGAAATCAATTTATTAGGTATCGTATATACGCTCATAAATCCATCAAGTACAATTCATGAACCCATTATAGAAAACATAAACAGCACATTATTGAAAAATTCTAAGAAAGCTATAAATGTAAATGAAACTATTAGGAACTTAGAATCAACTCCATTTAAAGAATACATATATAGATATATTTCTATTCAAAGAGGAGTAGAAGTTGGAAATTTTATGTATGATATTAAAAATAATGATATATCGAGGAACATAAAACTTATAACTGAGGAGTTTGTAAATAGAATGGAGAGAATAAATAATGAATAAAAGAGATGAGGAGTTTGTAAAAAAATATATAAATAATATAAATGTTATAAGTGAAAATAAAACTGAATTGTATATGATTTTAATTCCCTTAATTTTATCTAAAAAACTTATAAAAAAGAGAAACCAATTACAGTACTTTGTTGAAGAAGTAATTATAACTGAATTTGCTAAGTATGCATATAATTCGAGAACCATTTTGGTAGGTAAGTTAATGAAATATATAAATGATTTGCCTATAGAAGAAGCAGTTTCAGTAAATGAAAGAGTAGTTTCATTTATTAAAAAATTGATATTGGAAAATAATGAAGATAGTACAAATAAAGAAGTAAAGAAAAAAACTAAAAAAATGACACATTTTTTTAGTGATTGGGATAAAGTTATTAATGATAATTCAGAAACAGATAAAAAGTAATGTATAATTAATTGTAATTTTACAAAATTATGATAGTTAAGAGGAGATAATTTCGTGAAAAAATTAAGCTACTTAAAAGGATTAGAAGATTGTTATTTATTTTTAGTTAAATTTACTAAGCAAAAGTATGTTAATGATATATTAGATGGAAAATTATACATGAATAATCTTAAATATTTTATTGAATTAGAAAATAAAACTCATATTAAGGGACAAGGAGATAGATTTGAAGCTGGAAATGTCATGAATAATGTAACTATGAGGCTCTATAAATCCGGAACTAAAAAACTGATTTCGAAGATACCAATAAAAAGAGTAACAATGAGATATAATTTTTATGAGAAAATACCTGTATTTTGTTTAACAGTATTTGGTACAAATGATTTTGATATATTCGAAGAAACGAATAAATCTTGCAAAATCAAGCTTAACATTAATGATACCGATAAAAATAATATAATAAATAATTTTGGAGAAAAAGCAGTAATCATAAGGTTGGATAAATTTATAGATAAAATAGAAAAATACAATGGCAATAATAGCAATAGTCTAATATATGGCAAAGTTCATTATGAAGACTATAATGTAAATAGTATTAATAGATATAAAAATTATGCTAATGATTCACTTGAAGTACTGTTTACGAAAGATATATATTTTAGTCCTCAAAGAGAATTTAGAATTATTTCTGGTAACAATTATACAAATGATTATTTTGTAGCTAATATAGGTACCTTGAGAGACGGGGGAGCATATGTTTTGGATACAGATGAATTCTTAAATAGATTGGAATTTGAATTAAACTTTATTAAATAATTATTTACATTGTTGATTTTTGAGTTTTAAAAAATTTTATTTGTTAACTTATGTTTTGAAACAGAATAAAATTTTGCGGGGGATTCGTTGTCTATAAAGTGATTTTTAGTGTCATAGATAATTTCCAATTAATAGCTGCAGGTTATAGGCCGCCTAAAAGATAAAGAAAAGCTCTGGTGAATCCAGGGCTTTCATAGATGGTATAAATATTATATAATATATGTAGAAACTCTAATAATAAAATTAACACATTCACATGGGTATAAGGTATTGGAATATCTGCTTTTGATGATAATTTCTTTAACACATTTTTAACACATTAGTTATATATTCATGCAGAAAGATATCTTTTTTTATAGCGAAATAATTAAGTTAAGGCAAGTATTATCAACAGATGTGGACAACTATCTACTGTTATCTTTGGCAAAATACGAATCCAGAGGCCGGGAGTTCGAATCTCCCTGGGTGCACCATTA
>NZ_JBHMIY010000071.1:0-4041 GCF_042436595.1 Clostridium sp. MT-14 | reverse complement strand
GGATATGCTTTCTGGTTTCAATTCCTCATAGGTAATCTAAAATCAATTTTTTAGGATTTACTACATGTTCTCCACCTACAGTTTCAATTCCTCATAGGTAATCTAAAATCCAGCGTCCAAGTTGTCAATCCGCTTTGCTATTTCGTGTTTCAATTCCTCATAGGTAATCTAAAATCGAATTTGGCACTAAAGCTGAGAATATTGCCAAGCTGAGTTTCAATTCCTCATAGGTAATCTAAAATCTGAACTTTCAACCATAGTTTCTATAACGCCCTTCTGGTTTCAATTCCTCATAGGTAATCTAAAATCCAGCACCTTCTATAGCTATTGTATATTTGTCTTTTACGTTTCAATTCCTCATAGGTAATCTAAAATCTAAATTAGTTATTGCTTCTAAACTTGCTACATCTCCGTTTCAATTCCTCATAGGTAATCTAAAATCTCGGGGCTTCATATCTATAGTCATATTGACAATCTGGGTTTCAATTCCTCATAGGTAATCTAAAATCAATAACCCATTCTACATAGTTATCAATTTCATAAATGTTGTTTCAATTCCTCATAGGTAATCTAAAATCTATAGAGAATCAACCAAATTGGACAAAGTCACAAGCTGGTTTCAATTCCTCATAGGTAATCTAAAATCTATCCTTCAGGAGCTATTACCCTGATTACAGAAAAAAGTTTCAATTCCTCATAGGTAATCTAAAATCGATGATTTGGAAGGATTACAAAAAGCTATCGATACTGGTTTCAATTCCTCATAGGTAATCTAAAATCTAGTCATAGCTTCTACCTCGTTAATAGTTAAATATTGTTTCAATTCCTCATAGGTAATCTAAAATCATAATGTCTGTAGTGAAAACTCTAACAACAAAAGTGAGTTTCAATTCCTCATAGGTAATCTAAAATCGCATTAAAAGTTATGTATTCAATTGATGACAGGAGATAAGTTTCAATTCCTCATAGGTAATCTAAAATCTGAAGCTTTAGGGAAAATGGTTAGGGAAAAATTGCCGTTTCAATTCCTCATAGGTAATCTAAAATCATATATAGATCTAGAGAAAGATATAGATCTAGATAAGTTTCAATTCCTCATAGGTAATCTAAAATCTGCCTAAGGAGATTAAAGAATATCAAGATTATCCAATGTTTCAATTCCTCATAGGTAATCTAAAATCAGACAATCTACCTATGGGACAAATTATTGCATTAGCGTTTCAATTCCTCATAGGTAATCTAAAATCACACCATAACGGCGGCGGAGATAAAGACAGGCACAAGTTTCAATTCCTCATAGGTAATCTAAAATCTTAAAATTCATAGTTTTTACGGATACATTTGTAAAAGTTTCAATTCCTCATAGGTAATCTAAAATCCCGAATTTGGTTCGGTTCTCACGGATGTCGTCTGTAGGTTTCAATTCCTCATAGGTAATCTAAAATCTTTATTGCCCCGCGGCATATTCATGCGCTTAGTCAGTTTCAATTCCTCATAGGTAATCTAAAATCCATGTCATAGACCAAATGTCTCTTTTTGTCTAGCAGTTTCAATTCCTCATAGGTAATCTAAAATCATTTTTTCAGCCCCGGGTTTTAGGAGAGCGGGTTTTGGTTTCAATTCCTCATAGGTAATCTAAAATCATGTTAAAAATTAAAGTAGAATATGAGATTACACCATGTTTCAATTCCTCATAGGTAATCTAAAATCGGAGGTAAAGATGCTGGATAGAAAGGATATTGAAGCAAGTTTCAATTCCTCATAGGTAATCTAAAATCCTAATCCATTCGTGGCCATTGAAGTCTTTTTTTTCGGTTTCAATTCCTCATAGGTAATCTAAAATCCTATCAGTATTCTGACGCAAAACCTACAACGCATAAGTTTCAATTCCTCATAGGTAATCTAAAATCCTGTTCTGCCTAAAATTCTTGAAATTTCTTTGTAAGGTTTCAATTCCTCATAGGTAATCTAAAATCTCTAGGTCAAAGGACCTTGGATGTTGAAATTCGTAGTTTCAATTCCTCATAGGTAATCTAAAATCTCTGATGTTTCTTCTTCTAAGTGGGACTGAAGAATTGTTTCAATTCCTCATAGGTAATCTAAAATCTAAAATTAATACAACTAAAGTAAAAGCTAGTCAATAGTTTCAATTCCTCATAGGTAATCTAAAATCACAAATACAAAGCAGTTATTTTTTCTCCTGTATTCGGTTTCAATTCCTCATAGGTAATCTAAAATCAATAAAATAACCTGTATACAGGAAGAGACGAATCGGCGTTTCAATTCCTCATAGGTAATCTAAAATCTAAACTAAATCTTTGTTTTTACAAGAATATAAATGATGGTTTCAATTCCTCATAGGTAATCTAAAATCAAATTTACTAAGAAAACAATGAATGCGCTTAATAGGTTTCAATTCCTCATAGGTAATCTAAAATCGAGAATTTCCCAGATGTAAAAAGACAGAGTACAGATAGTTTCAATTCCTCATAGGTAATCTAAAATCAATAACACAATTCTCACAACTTGGAATTAAGAATGTGTTTCAATTCCTCATAGGTAATCTAAAATCATTGGCCGGGGTAATTAATCCCGCAATAGATGTAAAGTTTCAATTCCTCATAGGTAATCTAAAATCAAAAGCAATGATAGATTTAGCATTAGATATACATAAGTTTCAATTCCTCATAGGTAATCTAAAATCCTTGTTTTGCTATGATAATTTATGGCTGTCTAAGTAGTTTCAATTCCTCATAGGTAATCTAAAATCCCTGTACCACCATATTCTGTAATTGACAAATTCAAGTTTCAATTCCTCATAGGTAATCTAAAATCACAAATAGCTTTTCTTCTCTAAAGCACTTTTCTACAGTTTCAATTCCTCATAGGTAATCTAAAATCGGTGACATTGTTGCAGATTATGAAGTACCAGAAGATCAGTTTCAATTCCTCATAGGTAATCTAAAATCGGGTATAAAGATGTTGAATTACGTATGCTGGTAGAGTTTCAATTCCTCATAGGTAATCTAAAATCAGCCTACAACGACCCAGATTTAAGAGGCTGTCTGCGTTTCAATTCCTCATAGGTAATCTAAAATCGCAGATGAGCCGATTACAATTCGTACGGAAAATTATGTTTCAATTCCTCATAGGTAATCTAAAATCCATTCTTCATCACAAAATGCTTTTTCTGCTGGGAGAGGTTTCAATTCCTCATAGGTAATCTAAAATCTGTCGTGATGCTTTTGTATCGTGATGAATATTATCAGTTTCAATTCCTCATAGGTAATCTAAAATCTATATCTTTCATTTGCTCGCTTATTCTCTCTTTTACAGTTTCAATTCCTCATAGGTAATCTAAAATCTCCAATCACGCCCTTCCTTTTTGCACTCATTTTCTTGTTTCAATTCCTCATAGGTAATCTAAAATCTAATCTGCCGGAAGCGGCCTGTTATCACCCCACCCGAAGTTTCAATTCCTCATAGGTAATCTAAAATCGAATACAACACATATAACAAGTACACAGTACAGCAGTTTCAATTCCTCATAGGTAATCTAAAATCTAAAATTCGATAACTCGGAAGCAATAGGTCAGATTTGTTTCAATTCCTCATAGGTAATCTAAAATCCTAGATCCGTCAGCAGCAGTATCCACATGACAATTGGTTTCAATTCCTCATAGGTAATCTAAAATCAAAAATATATTGACTATAATAAATAAATAGTGTGAAAGTTTCAATTCCTCATAGGTAATCTAAAATCAAGTTTGCGTTATAAAATTATTAATAAAGATGTCTTGTTTCAATTCCTCATAGGTAATCTAAAATCAAGTGCTTTTATGGGATTATTTGATATAGCATATGGGTTTCAATTCCTCATAGGTAATCTAAAATCATATTTAAAAGATGAAGAGAATACAAAATATTGTTGTTTCAATTCCTCATAGGTAATCTAAAATCGTATACATAATGCTTTATATACTTTAAGACAATATTGTTTCAATTCCTCATAGGTAATCTAAAATCGTCTACAGCCTGACT
>NZ_JBHMIY010000070.1:0-4056 GCF_042436595.1 Clostridium sp. MT-14 | reverse complement strand
TATTTCAGGAGTATTTGCCGCAGGTGATATAAGAAAAAAATCCTTAAGACAGGTCATAACTGCAGCAGCTGATGGTGCTATAGCAGCAACTACTGCAGAGAGTTATATAGAAGAAAATAAAAATTAAAAGGGAGGAAATTGTAATGATTGAATTGACAAAACAAAATTTTGATGAAGAGGTTTTAAATTGTGCTGATAAACCTGTATTTGTGGACTATTGGGGAGATAAATGCGAAATATGCAAACAGCTTATGCCGGGAGTGCATGGACTGGAAGATAAATATGGGGATAAAATTAAATTTTCAAGTCTCAATATAAGTAAAGCTAGAAGACTTGCAATAGGACAGAAGGTTTTAGGATTGCCTACTATGGTACTCTACAACAAAGGGGAAAAAGTTAATACAATTACTGCAGACAAAATAAAATCTTTGGATGATGTAGAGGAATTCGTTAAATCCTATTATGCTACATTGTAAAAATTAGGAATTTGAATTCCTAATTTTAATAAATTTGGAGGTGGATATATTGCAACTGGAAATTGGAAAGATTCATATTAAAGATGTTCAATTTGGGAATGAAACAAAAGTTGTAGATGGGGTTCTCTATGTGAACAAAAATGAATTGATGGAAAAAATCAGTGGTGATGAAAGGATTGAAAGGGTGGAGGTGGACATTGCCAGGCCAGGTGATGAAACTAGAATCATACCTGTGAAAGATGTGATCGAGCCCAGAGTCAAAGTAGAAGGGAAAGGGGGCATATTTCCGGGATTTGTAAACAAAGTTGATACTGTTGGAGAAGGTAAAACCCACGTACTGAGTGGAGCTGCCGTGGTGACGACAGGAAGCATTGTCGGATTTCAAGAAGGCATTATAGACATGAGCGGCGAGGGAGCAAAATACACTCCATTTTCAAAAACGAATAATTTAGTTATAGTTTGTGAGCCGAAAAAGGGAGTGAAACAGCATGAACACGAAGAGGCTGTTAGAATGATTGGATTTAAAGCAGCTGCGTATATTGGTGAAGCTGGAAAAAATTTAAATCCAGATGAAACGAAGATTTATGAAACGCTGCCTCTACTGGAACAGGTAAAAAAATATGCAGATCTTCCTAAAATTATTTATGTATATATGCTTCAAAGTCAGGGACTGCTGCATGATACTTATGTGTATGGAGTGGATGCTAAAAAAATTATCCCTACATTTTTGTACCCTACAGAAGTATTTGACGGTGCAGTAGTCAGTGGAAATTGTGTATCTGCTTGCGATAAAAATCCAACTTATGTGCATTTGAACAATCCAATTATTGAAGATCTATATGACAGAGATGGAAAGGACATTAATTTTCTGGGCTGTATAATTACAAACGAGAATGTGTACCTTGCAGATAAAGAGAGATCATCCAATTTCACGGCTAAATTGGTGAAATATCTTGGAGCAGATGCAGTCATCATATCCGAAGAAGGCTTTGGAAATCCAGATGCAGATCTTGTAATGAATTGCAATAAGATATCGGATATGGGTGTAAAGACAGTCCTTGTAACTGATGAATATGCTGGACAAGATGGTGCCTCCCAGTCACTGGCAGATTCTACACCTAAGGGAGATGCAGTTGTCACAGCAGGGAATGCAAATGAGTTGATTGTGCTTCCCAAGATGAAAAAAATATTGGGACACAGTGAAGCCGCTGATATAATTGCAGGTGGTCATGCAGGAAGCTTAAGACCAGATGGTACCATAGAAGCTGAGCTCCAGGTGGTAACTGGATCTACTAGTGAGGTCGGATTCACTAAATTAACTTCTAAAGGATACTAATTCAATTGATTGGCGAAAACAAAGCGTCCCAAATACAAAAAGCATAAAAATGCTCAAATTTTATTATAAAGTAAATTAAAAAGAATAATGAGTAATATTTTAAAATGAAATAGAAATTTATGAATAAATAGAATAAAATTATGCAGATGTAACAGGGTATTAGTACTATTTGCAATATATTTTTTGAAAGGAATGATAAAAAATGTTAAAGGGGAAAAAGGTAATTGCGATAGGAGATAGGGACGGCATACCTGGCCAGGCTATTGAGGCCTGTGTNGGGTATTAGTACTATTTGCAATATATTTTTTGAAAGGAATGATAAAAAATGTTAAAGGGGAAAAAGGTAATTGCGATAGGAGATAGGGACGGCATACCTGGCCAGGCTATTGAGGCCTGTGTAAAGTCAGCCGGAGCAGAGGTTATATTTGCTTCTACAGAATGTTTCGTTTGAACGGCTGCGGGAGCTATGGATCTGGAGATCCAACAGAGAGTAAAAGATTTGACGGAGAAATACGGTGCAGAAAATATAGTTGTAGTTTTAGGTGGAGCAGAGGCAGAAGCATCAGGTCTTTCTGCAGAAACGGTAAGTGCGGGAGATCCGACTTTTGCTGGTCCGCTTGCAGGAGTAGCACTTGGACTGGCTGTCTACCATATTGTAGAACCTGAAATAAAGGAAGAATGTGATGCTGCAATTTATGATGAACAGTGCGGCATGATGGAAATGGTTCTCGAGGTGGATGAGATAATAAGTGAAGTTAAGCAAATCAGAGATGAGTATTCAAAATACTAGAAATTTTATAGAGGTTTTGCAAAACTTTGAAAGGAGATATGGATTGATATGATTAAAGTTGTGCATTATATAAATCAGTTTTATGCCGGCATAGGAGGAGAGGAAAAGGCAAATTATAAGCCAGAGGTGAGAGATGGTTTTCTGGGACCGGGCATGGGGCTGAACGGCTTATTTAAGAAGGAAGATGTGGAGATAGTTGCCACAGTTATCTGTGGAGATTCCTATTTCAATGAAAATATAGAAGACGCGAAAAGTGAAATATTGGATATGGTTAAAAAATACAGTCCAGATTTATTCATAGCAGGTCCTGCTTTTAATGCGGGCAGATATGGTATGGCATGTGGCGCGGTGTCAAAAGAAGTTCAGGATAAGCTTGGTATACCTGCAGTTACTGCCATGTATCCTGAAAATCCAGGTGCAGATCTATTTAAAAAATATCTTTATATAATTGAAACCAAAAATAGTGCCGCGGGTATGAGAAAGGCTCTTCCTAAAATAGTATCGTTGTCACTAAAGCTTGTTAGAGGTGAAAAAATAGGTTCTCCTGAAGAAGAGGGATATATTGAGAGAGGAATAAGAAAAAATTGTTTTAGTGATGAAAGAGGCTCCAAACGAGCAGTAGATATGCTTGTACACAAATTAAAGGGAGAGAGTTTTACTACAGAATTTAAAATGCCTGTATTTGACAAGGTAGATCCAAATCCGGCTGTAAAAGATATAACTAAAGCTAAAATTGCATTGGTTACTTCTGGAGGTATAGTTCCTAAGGGCAACCCGGATCATGTAGAATCTTCCAGTGCATCTAAATTTGGAAAGTACAATATAGAGGGAATTGAAGATCTCACACCTGAGAATTTTCAGACAGCTCATGGTGGATATGATCCAACCTATGCCAATGAGGATCCCGATAGAGTGTTACCTGTAGATGTACTGAGAAAAATGGAAAAGGAAGGCAAAATAGGATCGCTGCATAACTACTATTATGCAACTGTGGGAAATGGTACAGCAGTGGCTTCAGCCAAAAAATTTGCAGATGCCATAGTTAAAGAACTTGTAGCGGATGGAGTCGAAGCAGTTATACTTACATCTACCTGAGGAACTTGTACTCGTTGCGGTGCAACAATGGTAAAAGAGATAGAAAGAGGTGGGCTTCCTGTAGTCCATATGTGTACGGTAGTTCCAATATCACTGACAGTTGGTGCAAATAGAATAATACCTACTGTAGCTATACCACATCCACTGGGTAATCCGGCATTGGATAAAAAGGGTGAATTTGAGCTGAGATATGGTTTAGTTGAGAAAGCCTTGAAAGCTCTTTCAACACCTGTAGAGGGGCAGAAAGTTTTTGAATAATTTGTGAGTTCCAGGAGGATTGAAAATATTTTATTTTCAGATCCTCCAATTTATAAAAAATAAATAGGAGGTTTTAAAATGAATTTTCCCGTTGTTAAGAG
>NZ_JBHMIY010000069.1:0-4179 GCF_042436595.1 Clostridium sp. MT-14 | reverse complement strand
AATCTGCATGTTAATTTATTTTTTAAAAATGACCTGTTTTTATGCTTAAAATTTATTTAAAATTGGAATATAATTTACCTTATTTTTTACTTTTTGATATAAATATTAAAACCACAGCATTTTCTAGAATACACTGGATATTGTCTTTTAGTTCGAAAATAAAAGCTCATATTGACTCTTGACATAGGAACATGTGTTCGATAATATGGTATTAAACAACATAAAAAGGTGGTAATAGTATGGAATACAGAGAAGATTATTATAAGTTCTCCCATGTGATTTTTCCGATTTCATTATTCAAGTATAGGAAACAATTTATTCAAAAAATAAAAAAAGAAGGAGACTCTTTCAGTACTATCCTGAAGAAAGGCTGGAATAGTATAGTCATTGAAAAAGGAATTAGAAATGCTCCTCCCAGTTTTAAAATCAATCTATTAAATAACATCAAAAACTCATATTCTCTTATAGTTATAGAAATTCCTGAAGCTAGAGAAAGTACGGAGACCCCTTATATAGGCATCGTTTTTGATAAAGACTATAACATACGATACTTTACATATGAAATAGAAAAAGAATTTGGTAAGAAATGTTATTTCCTTTGTGAATGGTCTCAAGATCGAACACATATAAATTATGGAGAACATATGGATAAAAATCTCAATACTTTTACTCAGAGCATTACTGATTTAATCTAAGGTTTATATCTACATTTTTTCGAGAGGTGTTTTTATGTCAGATACTAAAAAAATCAATCAATTAAAAATATACGAATTTATAAAATCATATATCGAAGAAAGAGACTATTCTCCTTCTGTTAGAGAAATATGCAAAGCTGTGGGGGTGAATTCTACATCTACGGTACATAATTATTTAAATGCTTTAGAGAAAGATAGCCTTATAAAAAGAGATCCTTTTAAACCCAGGACTATAAGAATCCCCAAAAATAGTTCCAATAAAAAGAAAATGGTAAATATTCCTATCATAGATAGCATAATTATAGGTGATTCTATTTTTTCACCAGAAAATATAAAGGGATCACTTCCAATTCCAGTAGATTACACGGAAAACATGAACAACCTCTTTATCATTAAAGCTTATGATGAAAGCATGGCTAAAATAAAAATTCTCATTGGAGATATGGTTATATTTGAGAAGACAGATCATGTTGAAAATGGAGAAATAGCATCTGTTTTACTTGATAATAAAATTGTCATGGGGAGATTTTTTAAAAAAGAAAATTATATAAAACTTCAACCTGAAAGCACATCAATGAAACCAATAATCATAGTTAATTATATTATTATAGGAAAGTTAGTGGGAACTGGTAGATTTTTTACATAAAATACAACTGATAAGTCTCCTACCTGTAAAGAATAAAAATTTCCACATATTAAGCAAAATATATTTAATCATAGCCTATTTTAAATAAAAAAATGACCCCTATTCAATGTAGGGATCATTTTTTTATCTCCAAACACAATTAAATTATTTTAATAATCTAAAAATAATCTTTGATAGATGTTCATATTTATATTTTCTAGTTGCTTCAATTGTAGCTTCTAAAAGTTCTTCAGGCTCAGCACCATCCCATTCTAGAATATATCCATTAGAAAAAGCTAAATTTCTAACAAATTCTCTTTGGGTTCTACCGTTGCCTTCTCTGAATGGATGTGCAAAATTTAGCTGAGACATGTAAAAAGCAATCTTATCAGAGGTATTTCTCCTGCTCATATTTTTTAGATAATCATCTTTTTTTAAAGGTTTAAAAATCTCATTTTCCAATGCATCTCTTAATAAATAAGATGGTGCAAATTCACCACCTTTAAAAATATCTTCATTTCTCAACTGCCCTGCCCATTCATATATGTCTTGAAATATATACTTGTGGATTTCACACAGATGCTCAATATCAAAGTTACCCTTTATTGGATTTATTGCTAATTCAGAAAGTCTTTGCGATGACAGGATTCGTTCCATCTTTTCCAGTTTATCTGCATCTTTTATATTGAATTTATTCTTTAAAACATCTACATCTTTATAATAATACAACGAACGATATTCATTATTTCCTGAAATATCATACATATTTAATCTCCGTTATTTAACAGCAACCTGATAAGCACGTCTTAAAAATTCGTCATGAGAAAGTTCTTTTTTTAAAGACTTTTTTATCAGATTTTTTTCATATTCTGTAAGATACATACCTTCATGCTTTATGTTTCCTTCAGCGGTTTTTATAGCTTTATCATATTTATCAAGCATTATAATTCTCCTTTCAAGACAACACTCTACAAATATATTATATCATATTGTTCGGCTTTTTCACCATTAAAGAGTAAATTCATTAGCTATATATCATCTGTTTTAATTTTTATGAAGTATTTATTTAAAATATTACATGTTCGTCCTATAAATATAATATGCCCATTATTTTATAATAGTGTGAACCCTCCCCTCCTAACTAAACAGGTTAGTATAGAAGAGGCTTCTACCTTTTGACAGGCAGACTTCTTTTCCACAAATACAGTTTAGCTGAGTATTTCTTCTGTTGCCGGAAGAATTAAGCAGTTTATTTTTCTATCTGCACTACTCCTGCCAAACTAATCAATGTGGCCAGAGTGCTCTGAGTTCTTCGCAGAAGCCCCGGTTCTTTTGCCACAGCTTCCGACCATTCCTTTGCAGGTATGGATTTTTGGTACTCCCTTATAAAATATCTAGCACCTATATTGTAACTTGCAGACAAGTCACAATTATACTGCTTTCCCGTGCTGAAAGTACACAGGCTAAAGTTGTCCTTATTCCTTTTAACACTGCCACTCCCGTCATAGGCCAACAAGGATGTATTTTTAGGCGTTACCCTGCTGAACCTCATGCCGGCACTGTGGGCTTTGTGCTTTACTTTGTTCTGTATTGCAATTTTTGTCCACATCTGCAGTTTCATTCTTATTCTCTTGTTTCTGCTGCCCTTGATTTTAGGAAACCGGTCCAGGTACTCGAATACTACGGTATCCGCATTTACTTTCTCCGCAAAACTGACTATTTCATGGACTGTCCTGTTGGTTATTTCTCTTTTCAGGTTGTTTATCTTATTCCATGCCCTGGTCAATTTTGCCTTTTTCCCGCTCTGTTTCTGTTTTCTGCACAATCTGCCTACCAGGTGATTCATCAGGTCTTTTTCTTCCGGCTGGTTTATAAACTTCCTGCCAGTGACAGTTCCTTTTGAATCAACTGCACTGCATACTGCGGAGTGATTTATACCAAGATCTACGGATACCACTACCCTATCTTTAAGGGATGTTTCCCTGAACTCTACTTTGTTTTCATATGCAAACTGCAGGTAATAGTTTCTGCCTTTCCTGACAAGTATCGGCGAAAACTTTCTGCCTCTGCAGTTTTTTTCTATATACTTTATGTCCTGCTTCCTTAGAGATACCCTGAGCCACACCCAGTCATTGTTTTTATATATCTTTATCTGGGCATGGTTTCTGTCCAGCATTTTAAACATATTACCCCTGTAAAGGGCAGGACATTTATAGTGCTTTACCTGTAATTTGGGTGCTTTTTTCTTAAACTTTTTACCACTAGATACCTGGGTATATCTTTCTTCCTTATAATTTTCTAGATTGCTATAGTAGGAAGAGACTATTCCCATGGCATCCATAATTGCACTTCTCCTCAAATATGAAGGGAATTTATAGAACTGTCTGTCAAAACCATCATACTCTGGATGTGGATTATCTTTTGTTGAGTGTGTCAGGTGCTCTATGAGATTTACCCTATATTTAGAGCTTAACTTTTCCAAGAGCTCCCTCTCTGAGGTAACCACATTTATAAAGTAAGATACTGCCTTCCTGTAAATTTCTATAGTTTCTTTTAAACAATCATTCATGTTTACTATTTTTACTTTATATGAATTTATCACCTGCATAATCCACACCTCCTTTGTTGATTTTATACCGTTTGTATACTATAATTATACTATTCTTAATTTAGTTGTAAAGGAGTTATACTATCCTATGAATATAGAATATAAAAGAAACAGACATAGTTGCTACAGTCTGAAATATCATTTGGTTGTTGTAACTAAATACAGACACAAATGTATAAACAGAGATATTTTAAACCGCTTGATTGAAATATCCAATAACACTTTTAATAAATGGAACTGCAGTATTTTAG
>NZ_JBHMIY010000068.1:0-4414 GCF_042436595.1 Clostridium sp. MT-14 | reverse complement strand
ATTGAGGCAGTAAATAGAGAAAAAGGTGTGAGCTTTATTATTAAACATCCGCTCTTACGTTGTAATTCAAATTAGAATGCTGCCTATTTCCCAAAAGATAAATTTAATAAAAATATAATATTTTAGTACAAGGAAGTATATATTATGAAAGATAAAAAAACTATTAAAAAGATAAGATTATATATAATTTATATTTTGATAATTTTTGGACTTGCATTTATATTGCAATCTTATGTTTTTTCAAGAGTTGTCGTGTCGGGTCCTTCTATGCAACCGACATTTAATAATAATGATGTAATATTTATAGAAAAAGTGAGTACAGAAATTGGCTACATAAATAGAGGTGAAATTATTGTATTTAATTCACATCGTGAAAGCAATAGTAACTATATAAAAAGAGTAATAGGCATAGCTGGAGATAAGATTAGAATAAAAAATTCAAAGGTCTATTTAAATGGAAAGCTTCTTTCAGAAGATTATCTCCCGAAGGGTACAGATACTGAATCCAATTCTATTAATACAGAGTATATTGTACCTAATGGGTATGTTTTTGTACTTGGTGATAACAGAGGTAATAGCACTGACAGTAGGATACTTGGGCCTATAAGTGTAAGAGATATAACAGGACATGTTGTTATAAGAATTTATCCATTTAGTGAAATAAAGATATTTTAGCCTTAAAGTTATAATGTTTATAATTATAACTTTAAGATTATAAATTTACATTATAGAGTTAAAAAGTTTACTTTTTAACTCTATTTAAAATACATCAGTCGAGTAATTATAATGGCTGTCAGTGTTTGTCTCCCACTTTATTGACTTAGCTTCAAAAAAGTGTAAATTATTTTTTATACTGGAAGATACATGAAATATGATATTTTATCTTTAGTGGATGTTTGAAAATCTATATTCCTTTCATGATATGCATCACCTGCATATTCATCGCCTTGGTTATCACATACGTATGCATAGTGAAAATCCTTAGGATCTACCCATTTCATAAAAGTATAAGTGTGAGTTGGCCCATTTCCATATCCTATTGTAAAACATATATCGCCAGGTAGTAAAAGAGACAAATCTGAAGATTTTACCCACCCCATACCTAAAAGTACATTAGTTAAAGTAGCAGTATTTGCTGTACTATTTGGTACATTCACACCGACACTTCTCAGGGCTTCACTTTGGTAGAATGCACAATTGTTGCTATATGGATCATCACCGTAACCTTGAGCTGCATGTATTTGTATGGCTCTTGTCAAAACAGCATTCCTGTTTGTATAGTTTATGAGGTAATTATACAATTTAACACCTATGCTTGATTGAGTTCTCTTGCCGTTTGATATAGTATTTGCTGATTGAAGCGGTTTTACAGTCAAGTTTAATGTTACAGTTCCATAATCTTTAACAGTACCATTAAAAGTGTAGTTTCCAGCTACATTTATATTGACAGAGGACTTGTCCCAGGAAACGCTTACCTGAGAGGTTGTACCATCTGACATAACTGCAGTCACTTTATCAGGTAGAGTAAAACTATCTCCCTGGCTTATAGTTTTAGTTATATTGCTTATTGAAGATATAATTGCAGCAGTTTTAAAATTAAGAACAGTAGGGTTTGAAAGCTGTCTCCCAAATTTTGAAACTATATCCTGTGATATAGATAAAGAGTATTCTGTTTGAGGATCCAACTTCACAGAGGATGTTACTGTAATAGTCTCACATAATTTATCAGCGGTCATCTCAATTGGAATTTCTTCACCAGTTTTTACATTGGTTAATTTTATTTTATCAGTTAATGTATTAATATCAACAGGTTCACTAAATTTTATGTTCCATGACTTAGTTACAGCTACATTATCCCTTGTAATAACATTGTCAATTGTTTTAGCACTCAAGTTTTCTGAAGTAGCCTTTTGCGCTTTATTTGTAACTGTTGTTTGAGAGTTATCATTAGTATTGACGCTAATATTACTGTTAGCATATGTATTTTGAGATGTATTATCTACATTTGAAACGTTCTTTAAAATGCTTGTATTGTTATCTGCGGACTTATTTTGTTGTACTTGTGTAATTGAAGATTCCACAGAAGACTTGTCCACTGTATTGGATGCCGCAAATACTGTACTATGCACCGGTATTTGTGTAAGTGCATATATTCCACAAAGCATTATAAAATTTTTTGTGAAGTTTTTCATATTAGACCTTCCTTCCATTTTCTTGTCACATATTTAGTTTAATCTTTTTTTGGATTTATTTCAACAGGTTATCTATAAAGAGGATAATTTGGGATAATAATAAATATGTATAACATAAAGAAATTACATTTTCACAAGTTATTGGCACAATCCGGATATTTTGATAAAAATAACGAATAAATTGATATCTTATGGATATACTATTCACAGAGTATTTCATTTAAATTATTTTTTTATGGTCTCCTTAATAAAAGCTCCGGTTAGATTAGGCTGGAGCTTTTATGTAAAAAAATAAAACCCCGGTTTCCCGGGGCAATGACTATTACTACTTTATCTATGCTGTACTTGAGTAATTGGTTTTGGTGCTGCTTTATGCCCTACTTTTGGTGCCACTTTATGCTTTGACTTATTTATTGGTTTTACTACTGTCTTGCGAACTGGTTTGGGTGCTGCTTTACGTACCACCTTATGGACTGCTACAGGTGCCTTAGAAGGACACGCTTGAACCGTTGTAGCAAATCCTGTACTTAAAAATAATGGTGCAATAACCATAGCAGCTGATATTACTTTGTATTTCATCTTTAACATAATCATGTACCTCCTGAATTATATTATTTAAAGTTATATTTAACTTTAAATATAGTATATATAACTACTCTGGTTAAAATATATTTTAACCATACTAGTTATATATACTATATTTAAAGTTAAATTTAACTTTAAATATAGTATATATAACTACTATGGTTAAAATATATTGTAATATTGTAATTTTCATGTGATAAAAACTATTATTGTGCTGATAACTGTTAATCACATATTGTTTTGACATTCAATATGTACAATAAAACATGAGATAAATATCAATCTTATGTTCTCTCACACTCGGGAACAAAGCAATGTAACAGGGTAAAAGCTCACCTAATTATTTATAATTTTAGGCGAGCTTTTATTTGTCTTATGCTTTATATTTCTTTTACCAGTATTTATGCTGTTGATATTTTTTTCAAGTATTCTTATACTATATAAAAGGGTAAATATTATAAAAATCAAATGAAAGATATAAAATTATTAATTTACAGAAAGGATGTAAAAAATCCAATATCAGGTTAACGTAAATGCTTTATTGGGTATTAGTTTATGAAAATATTTAAATTCAGGATAAAATCTATGACCATAAGAATATGGCTGATATTTACATTTATAATAATTATTATAATATTTCTTATTTCATTATTATATTTATATAGTTTTAGGTATATTGATAAAAATAATCATATCAAAGATATGAAAGCATATCATGATATAATTTTAAAAGACGATGATTTTAATCATCCGCCAGACTTTACTAAAATGAGAAATCTTATTAATGTTGAAAACTTTATTGTCAATTTTAACCATGGGGAAAAAGAAATACAATATGTAAACAATCCTACCAATAATTCTTTACCTATGAATGGAAGTCCAGGAGCTAAAAGAATAGATTGGATAAGTTCCTTTGCAAAAAATATAAAATCAGAAACACAATTTAGAGCCTATTACGATAAAGTAGAATATTTAATCATAATAAGTCCAATAAAAAATACGGACTCATTGAAATCATACTTTGTGACATATATGCCATATTATGTAGATAATAAGTTTTTATATGAGGTAATATTGATAGGGATGATATTTATCATTATAGCTTTTATTACCTCAAAACTTGTTGCGACATATATATCAAAGCCTCTTAAAAAATTAGAAAATTATACAAGAGAAATAGCAGACAAGAATTGGGTTGAACCCATTAAAATTGACAATGATGATGAGNGTTGCGACATATATATCAAAGCCTCTTAAAAAATTAGAAAATTATACAAGAGAAATAGCAGACAAGAATTGGGTTGAACCCATTAAAATTGACAATGATGATGAGATTGGCAAACTTGCCAGGTCAATGAATATCATGCAGAAGAAACTAAAATATGCCGATGAAAACGAAAAGATATTTCTCCAAAGTATATCCCACAGTTTAAAAACAACAGTCATGGTTATTATGAGCCATGCCCAGGCAATTATAGACGGTGTTTATATAGATTCTCCTGAAAGGACAGCAGAAATAATAAAGGATGAATCAATTGGACTTGAGAAAAAAATAAAACAGATACTCTATCTCAACACATTGGAATATACGCTGGAGAATAACCTTGAGAGTGAAAAGAATAAAAGCATGGATTTGA
>NZ_JBHMIY010000067.1:0-4796 GCF_042436595.1 Clostridium sp. MT-14 | reverse complement strand
TATTGGGAATCCGAAGCTCTCCATTTCAATGGAGATGTAGTTCACAAAATATAAAATCTTCAATCCCTTTTAAAGTATAGTTCATATTAGAAAAAATTTATAAGTTTATCATTTTAAATATTTTTAATAGAAATTTGTCCAATTACATATTTATACATTAAATGAGATTTTATTAATATAAAATGAGACAAACATTCATTTCGTTTTTCATCCAAATTTTTACCCAAATAATAAATAAGAAAATGCTAAATTTTAAACCGATATTTAGATGCTATCCTTGAGCTGACCGAGAAGAAATGTAGGTTGGAAAGGATGGTTGAATGTCTAAGAATAATAAAATTAAATATACTGTAGCCTTTATACTTGTCTTCATAATAAGCATATATTTGTTTGTACCAATAATAGCTACAAGTTCAGGGCATGTCGAAGATATTGTCAATGCATACGGAACTCAAAGTTTTGCAGGCAATCTGAAACTTCTCATAGCAAATAAAATGGTATTTTTCAAATGGTTCAAATGTTTCATTGTTTTCTTTGGCTTTGTTGCAGGTCTGATTTTTGTTGCAGGCCACGTAAGTCATAAAAAAGAGGACGGGCCTATCGCTATACCTGAACAGGGAACATACGGAACTGCAGAATGGATGCCATATGAAAGGGCCAGGGAAATATTCACTGTTAAAAGCGGGACTTCAGGCAGCGGAATAATCTTTGGAAAGCTAGAAAAAGGCGGCAGTATAGAACTTAGAAGGTCAGGAAAATTTGAAACCGTTGCTCTTTCACTTCCGGTGACAGCAAACAAAAATGTTGCTGTTTATGGTGCTGCAGGTACAGGTAAATCAAGGGCGTTTGTTAGGAATCAAATAATGCAGATAGCCAGGATGGGACAATCCATGGTTATAACTGATCCAAAAGCTGAGATATTTGAGGATATGGCGCCTTTTTTGAGAGACCATGAAGGATACAATGTGAAGGTGCTGAACCTGGTTCATATGATACATTCGGATAGATGGAACCCGCTGGCAGAAGTTACGGATGATATTTCAGCCCAGAGTTTTGCCGAAACTGTTATGGCAAATACAAGGCCGGTTGATGGAAAAGTGGACGAGTTCTGGGAAAAGTCTGAGATGAACCTTTTAAAAGCACTAGTGCTATATGTAGTCACTGTAGTACCGGAAGGAAACAGAAATCTGGCGACAGTATATTCTATGCTAGTGACAAAAAATGTAGTGATACTTGATGCAATGTTTGCACAGCTTGACAGCACAAATCCGGCCAAAATGCCTTATGCCATATATTCACAGGCAAGTGACAAGATAAAGCCTAATATAGTAATAGGTCTTGGATCCAAGTTGCAGATTTTCCAGAATGAAATAGTCCAGAACCTGACTGCAACAAGTGATATAGATCTTACAGCACCTAAATATGAAAAAACTGCTTATTTCTGTATCACATCCGATTCAGAAAGTACATTTGACTTTGTAGCAAGTCTATTTTTCTCATTTCTATTTATGAAACTCACCAAGTATGCTGATTTTTACAAAAAGATGATACCAATTGAAGAGCAGCAGGAAGTGTATTTTATTCTTGACGAATTTCCAAATATTGGTGCTATACCTGGTTTTAAAAAGAAGATATCTACTTTAAGATCCAGGGGTATAATATGTTTTATAATATTCCAAAACATAGCCCAACTCAAGAACAGATATCCACATGATGCATGGTTTGAAATCCTGGGTAACTGTGACAGTCAGCTGTTCTTGGGGGCATCCGACGACATGACGGCAAAACAAGTTTCGGAACATATAGGGCCTACTACGGTGGAATCCCATTCTTCAAACAAAAAAGCTGGAATTGAAGGAATAGCTGATTTTGGATCCCAGAATGTATCACCAAGTGGAAGAAATCTGCAAAACCCTGACGAACTCTTGAGACTTGACAGAAAGAAAGCCATACTCATGTATAGAGGAGAGCAGCCGTTAATGCTGTATAAAATGGATTATTCAGAGCATGAGATGGCAAAACATCTTAAACCAACTGGCATTAGAGACTACAAGCTTCCGTGGGCTGAAAAATATTATCTGGACGAAGAAAAAATGATTGAAAGGGCAATGCAAGAGGTTAGAAAACGTAAGAAAAAGCCTATGAAAGAATTTTCACGCCTCAGAATTTCAGAAAAAGAAATACTGATTTTTATAAGTAAAATCCTAAAGATTGTAGAAGAAAAAATAAATTCTGCCGTAGGAAATGATGAGTCAAAAGTTGTTCCAAAGGGTTTACAAAATAATTTACAAGAGGATAGGAAAGCAGTTGCGCAAGATTTTGTGGAGCAGGGGAAAGAAGAAAAGACTGATATTGTATCCAGTGAATCAAAAAATGAAGAAATTTCTATGATCGAAGAAAAAAATAACAACAAAAATAATGAAGGCGAAAAGTTGCAAGTTGAAAATAAATTTGATGAAGTGAAGAGGTATGACGAATTGTCAAGGGAGGAAATAGAAAATGAAATACACAGGCTGGAAAAGTTGAGAGATAAAAAACCTATGGAAAAGAGTGCTCAATTAAATTTCTTTAAGGATTGTGAAAATTTTAAGGAAGACGGTTTTCTGCAGGATGAACATGACACCCAAGAGGATGAGGAGTCCTTCTGGTAAAAAATCAATGAGTTCTAAAACATTTCTGATGCCAATAAAAATAAAATTTTAAATAAATAAAAAACAATTTTAAAACAAGGTTATTTTTTTGATTTTTAGTTATCATGTAAATGAGGGTAAAAAAATATAGGATAAAATCTTATCTTAATTTAATTGTCATATCATAGTTTTTCATGTTTGTGTATTTATGTCTTTATAAGGGTTTTGCCATAGGCAAAGCCCTCCCTTCTAAAATAAATGCATTGGAGTTGATTACGTGTTTTATTTATCAAAAGATCAAAAACAAATAATGGATTTATTGAAGCAGTTTGGGCATCTTACTATTTCCCAAATAAAAGACATAACTGGAATTAATGATATAGATGAATTGATAGAACCTCTTATGGCAAAACAAGTTCCTTATCTTAAAAAAGAGGGAGACCTTTTACTTTACCCAACAGTTGATAAAATAAACAGAGATTTACTTAAGGCATTAGATGCCTATAGCTATATACATAAAATGTTTGGTGCAAGCTGGTGTACTGTATCAAAATTCCCTTATATTTTGTCTTTTATAGAGGGAAACAAATTTTTTGACATAGCACTGGTTAAAGACGGACAAGAGTCTGTGATTGTTCCTGCCATGGAGAAGAGCAACTCCATGAGGATAATAATTATTGTTGATGATGAAAAACAAATAAGAAAAATAAGTATACCGGGGAAAAAATACAAGTTTTTCATAGATAAAACAAAAAAGTTGATATAAGGGGCGGTAAATCATATGAAGAAACATACTAGAATTGTAACTCAAATTTTAAAGAGTTATTACAGGGATCTTGCTTTAATAGCTTTATTTGAAAGGCAACTAGAAGTGTTAAATTATGGGCTAAGCGAAAATAAACTTATTACCGATATTGAGAAAGAAAAAATATTGAAAAAAATAGATTCAATAAAGAGAAAAATAAAAACTTTAAAGTTCAACAACTGCCAGATAGATTTGATAATGGAATCCATTAGAAAAACCAACAAGAATGACTGTGAAATTTTAGATATGAGATTCAAGAAGGGATTTTTAAACAGCAAGATAAGTATAATCTTAAATTACAATGAAAGTACGATTTGGCAGAGAGAAAATGATTTGTATGAATACATCTACCAGGCCTTGGATGATGAATCCATAGAAGATGCCAAGAAAAAATCCAATAATGAAAGCAATAATCTGTGAAATTAAGGATAGTATTTAATCTATATGGTTGGTATATTTATAGCAGAGTTGGGATTTTGCTATTTGAAAAATATAACAAAATCCATAATGAGGTGTTGTAAGGAGGGAGCAAATTATAATGAAATGGAAAGAACTTTTTAACTACAATAAACCTGACATACAAAAATTTGTAGGCATGTTTAAAAGTAAAGGAATTTCCATGATTAAAGTAGGTTTTTATGGCTTATACGGAAAAAGGGATAACTATGAAATAATGGATGAAAAATCATCAACATTAATATTCCCTAGTAAGTACGAAGTTGTAGTAGTCCCAATTAAAGAAAATTTTGTATCTTTTCCGCTTATATATGATAGATATAAATGGACTCTAGGAAATTCCCGTGCGAAAGATGATGTTGAAAATCTTGTTAGAGTTTTTGAAGAAAACGAAATTGAATGTAAAATAATTAATGAAACTGAATTTTAAAAATTATAGGAGGTTACAGAAAAAATGAGTGATGAAAATGAAATTTCTTTAGATTTAAAAAATATAATCTCCTCAATTCAGAAAAACTCTGTTCAGGATGAAGGGAATTTATTAATAGAAAAACAGTAAGCCATAAATGTGAACCAATAAAGGCTGTCAACAAGAATTTTAATGATATGAACAAGAACTTAATTGGGATGAGCAAGGAATTGCAAAATTATGATTATGTTTCTATATTAAAAGATGTAAAAACTGGTGCTTGGGAGTTATATGTATCCTATTGTGATGATGAATATAACCAATTTGAGGTAACATCAACTGATCCTAATTTTAGTTCAAGTCAAACGCAGAACATACTGAATTAGTTAAGGGAATTCGTGAATTTATAGGAACTATGTATATAGAAGGCGCTAATAAAGGAATATATATCTAAAGTGCACCCCTTTGTCAAGACAATTTTTTAGTAGATTTATAG
>NZ_JBHMIY010000066.1:0-5110 GCF_042436595.1 Clostridium sp. MT-14 | reverse complement strand
CTATTTGTAAATTATGTTAGTGAATTTAACTAGCACAACAGGTTAATTTAGAAGTGTTTTAAATTATAAAATATTAGCGGTTTATTGAAATGCTATGGTGAATGATAAATTTTAATTTGTTATTTATGAGAAAGGTGGGTTGGAAATTACGTGATAGATGATAAAGTAAACGATTTGAGAGAAAGGTTACATAAATTAATTGAAAAAGAAGCGGACTATAATGAAATATTAAGGGCAAGTCAAAAATTAGATAAGTACATAAATCAAGCTACAAAAAGTACAAGCAGTTAAAAAGCTTTCCAGATTAAAAAGGGGGAGCTTTATGGAATAAATATTAATTTAAAAATTACTATAGGATATGTGTTCCTGTAGTAATTTTTTGATATAATTTTTAATATAAGTGTATATAAAAATTATATTGATACTTAAATGATGAAACAGCAAAATGAAGAAATGAGCAATTATGGCAGAGAAGATGTCACTTTATGATTTTGGCATTTAATTTCCAATTGCAAAGTATTACGTAGAAACTTTAATTTAGAAAAGGATGGTAAAATGAACAATAAAAGATTAAGTGCTAATATACTCTTATTAATTACTTCGGCTATATGGGGATTTGCATTTGTTGCACAGAGGGTAGGTGCTCAATATGTAGGAGCTTTCACATTTAATGGGACAAGGTTTGCTCTGGGAAGTATTTCGCTTATACCATTAATTATCTATTTTAATGAAAAGAAGAAATACAGCGGAAATTATAAAAATAATGTTGAGATAAATCTTAAAAGATCAATTTTACCTGGTGCGTTAGTTGGCATAGTCCTTTTTGCAGGTTCAACACTACAGCAAATTGGCCTCAGTTACACAACTGCCGGAAAAGCAAGCTTTATTACAGGACTTTATATGGTTTTTGTGCCGATTATAAGCATATTTTTAAAACATAAAATTGAAAAAAGTTTGTGGATTGGAGTAGTATTTGCAGTTGTTGGACTTTACCTTTTAAGCGTAAATGAAAATTTCAGTATAAGTTATGGAGACTTGTTCGAAATTATAGGGGCAATATTCTGGGCTGTACATATTTTAATGATAGATTATTTTTCTGATAAGGTAAATGCCCTGAAATTATGTTGTGCTCAATTTGCGGTATGTTCATTTTTAAGTTTAATAATGGCTCTGATATTTGAAAATATTATTTTGAGTGACATTTCACAGGCTTTGGTTCCAATACTTTATGGTGGTCTTTTATCAGTTGGTGTGGCATATACCTTGCAGGCGATAGCTCAGAAAAATGCTAAGCCATCTCATGCTGCTATTATATTAAGTATGGAATCAGTATTTGGCGCTGTAGGAGGGGTACTCTTACTTGGAGAGAACATGAGCGGTAGAGGATATACAGGTTGTACCCTTATATTGGTAGGAATAATTGTATCACAATTGAATTCCATTCAAAATGAACATAAAACGATTTGTTCAGGATTTAAGGAGGAAAAATATCATGCGTAAATTATCACAGGAGAAATTTAAAGAAATATTAAAAACTAGGAGAGCGAAAGAAAGGCTTGTTTTAAAAGAGATAGAGCTTTTTAATATGGATTTTACAAACTTGGATTTATCTAATATTGATTTTTCTTTCAGTGCATTTCATAAAATTAGGTTTGATGAGGCAAGCCTAGAGTACAGCAGTGTTTTTAATGCACTATTTGATGAATGTACCGCACGTAAGACGAATTTTAGGCATGCAAATTTGGAATGCGCAGCGCTTCGATATGCAGATATGACAGGTTGTAATATTGAAGGTGCAAATTTATATGGCGCAGTACTGGAGCATGCTAAATTGGAAGGTATTATTTCAGATGAGAATACAAAATGGTTTCGCTTGCATTGTCCAGAGAAGGGAGCCTTTCTTGGATATAAGAAGTGTTTTAATGATCTTTTGGTACAGCTTCTAATACCGGCAGATGCAAAGCGCAGTTCTGCTACTTTACCTTCTTGCCGCTGCAGCAGGGCAAAAGTGCTTACGATCAAAAGCTTCGACTATGAGGAAAGTTACAAGGAAGCTTGGTCTTTGGTAGATGAAAATTTTGTTTATCGTGTGGGTGAGTGGGTAGAAGTAGAAAATTTTAATGAGGATAGATGGATGGATTCTACTACGGGCATTCATTTTTGGATGACAAGAGAAGAGGCGAAGAAGTATTAGAATTAAGCATTTTCAATTAAAGTACTAAATTTCATTGAAAGGAGTATATTTATGACCAATTATTTTGATTTAATTGCACAGCGTGAGAGCTGCAGAAATTATCTGGATAAGCAGGTTGAAAAGGAAAAATTAATTTCCTGCATAGAGGCGTGTCGAATTGCCCCTTCAGCTTGTAACGAGCAGCCCTGGAAATTCATAGTTGTTAATAATGGGGAACTATCTTTTAAAGTGGCAAAGTGTCTCCAGGATATAGGTATGAACAAATTTACGGATAAATGTCCTGTCTTTGTCATTGTACTGGAGGAGAAAGGGGATATTAAAGCGCGAATTGGAGGAGCAGTCAAAGATCAGGATTATTCCTCCATTGATATTGGTATTGCAGCAGCTTATCTATGCCTTGCGGCCACTGAGCAGGGATTGTCCACCTGTATTATGGGCTGGTTTAATGAGAAAAAGCTCAAGAAACTGCTGGATATACCAACAGCTAAGAGGATAAGGCTCGTAATAAGTGTGGGCTACTCTGCAGATACAAAACTCCGCAGCAAAATTCGCAAAAGCAGGGAGGAGATTTTGCAGTTTATAGACTGAATTGATGAAGGTGTAAGAGAGGGCTTTACTTTTATAATGAGCACACAGATTATTGTAATATTTATTTTAGAGAGGAACTCTTTATACTGGAATGAAGAAATAGTCGGCTAAAGAATACACTTTTATTAGGAGGTGAAATAGTATGGAGAATATAAGAGAGATTTTGAAAAAAAGCGGCTGTTCATATGAATTGATTCATAATGATGTACCTATCCGTACTGCAAAAGAAGGTGCGGATTATTTTAAAATTGATATTGACCAAATAGCACCGACTCTTATAATATATACTGCAGTGGGTTTTCATGTATTGATTGTTTCAGGAGAAAGAGGCCATGTTAATTTTAAAGACATAAAGCATTTATTGGGCTGTAAAAATGTAAGATTGGCGACCAAAGAGGAGGTTAAGTCCGTAACAGGATTTTCAGTGGGCAATGTTCCTATGCTTGGAATTTCACTGCCCTGCATAATAGATAGAAAACTTCTTAAATTCTCATTTGTTTATGGCGGTTCGGGCGAAAAAGACACTACTCTGAAAATTGATCCAAATGCTCTGTTTAAATTGAATAAAGTTGTTGGGACACTGGATTAAAACTAAGTATTTTTAGTGGAACTACGATAATATAACTGGAGATTTTTATAAGGAGATGTATAACTGTGATAAGTTCAATTTTTTCCATTGGGGTACATAATGCAGTGAGCGGCAAAAAGGATAATTCCAGTGACGATCAGATAAAGGCACTTCGCAGTCAGGAGTCATCCATTCAAAAGCAGATAGACAGCATAAAAAATAGTGATATGGATGTAAGGACAAAACAGGAGCTCATGGAACCTTTACAGGAGCAGATTCAGAGTATAGAAGCCCAAATTCAGCAGATACAGATGTCTCAAATAAGCAATGAGGATAACTCTAAGTCGAAGATTAAGGATCAGCCAAGTTTAAATGTATCGGATGTAGATGGGGAGGATAAACTCAAACTTTCAAAAGATACATTGATTTTAAATGTGTCAAATACCTATAATCAGTTGAAAACCATAAATTCCATAAAGAAAAAATTGATTGGAAATTCAAATGTATTGAAATCTGATGCTGATTTTGATGAAAATATGGAAAACTACAGCATGGCAAAAAGAGAAAGAGCTGAAGCAGCATTAAATATGGGTAAAGCCAATGGTATACAATCTAAAATTGGAAAATTGTATGACAATATAGAAGGATCTATAAAAGATGTAAATGGCTTAAATGAAAAATTAAAATATATTGAAAATGGAAAGAATGCAAATGATGAAGTAGGTGGAAGAAAAATATCTTTAAAGAATGATTTTACTAAAAAGGTAAATGACATAGATGAATTTGTATGATAAAATTGTGATGATAATTTTGTTATTTATCAGCTGGTAGTTTAAATTGAAAAGATAGCGTTTTTTTAAATAAAACGAAGGAAGGTGAAAATATGGATATACCTAAATTGTCGATGGCTATGAGCCAGTTAAATATGTCAACTGCGGTAAGTACAGCTTTAACAAAAAAAATATTGGATGATGGACAGAAAAATGCTCAGCAGATTATAGAGAGTATCGACCAGATTCAAGACACGAATCTTGGAACAAATTTTGATGTGAGCGCATAAAGGATTTGGTATTGAATGAGTACAGAATTGATATTAAGAAAAGCGGTCATACAGGATTTGGCCGATGTAGTAAAAATTTTTAAAGCTGCTATTCGAGTAATGAATGACAATGGAATTGATCAATGGGATAGTATATATCCAGATAGAGAGATTTTAAAAGAAGATATTCTAAAAAGTCAAATGTTTTTAGGAAAAATTAATGACAGAATAGCATTTGTGGTTGTTATAAATCAAGAATGCAATGAAGAGTATAAAAATGGAAACTGGAGGTATGAAGGAGATCCTTTTGTTATAATTCATAGATTATGTGTTAATCCAGATTTTCAAAATCAGGGAATTGGCAAATGCACCCTCATGTTGATTGAGAGAATGTTAAAGAAGAAAAATATAAAATCTATAAGATTAGATGCTTTTTCCTTAAATCCGATTGCCTTAAAATTGTATGATAAAAATGGCTATAAGAGGGTAGGAAAAATAAATCTTAGAAAAGGAATATTTTACTTATATGAAAAAAAAATAAAGATATAAATTATTGACATAGTATCTACAATATGAAATTGAATAAAATTTAAACATCGGAGATTGATGATACCCGATGTAAAGTAAGCAGTCAATGTATTGGATTATAGATATTTTGATTCATATGAAACCTAAATATTTTAACAAAAAGGGCGTAATTCTCCTATCTTCTATAAGTGGG
>NZ_JBHMIY010000065.1:0-5681 GCF_042436595.1 Clostridium sp. MT-14 | reverse complement strand
CGATTTTGTCAAACACGTCGACAAATTGAAATTTGAAATGGAGAAGAGTCTAAAAAAATTGGAGGATAATTTTAATTCTTTGATGCAAAGAGCTTTTAATGGAGAACTGGAATTCAATTCACAGTTCGCAATGGATAATTCACAATTAAAAATGGACAAGTAACAATCTATAGTGGACTTTTTATTGTTATATTCAAATTAAAGACTTTGTAGATCTTCTGTTTATTTTAAACAGGTAAATTATGGGGTATAATATAAAAAGAGATGAATACCTTACGGGGTGATAAGGAGAGATATAATTGTGGGTATTGAAAGTATTGAATTGAGAAATTTTACTGTTTTCAAAAATTTTAAAGTTAATTTTTCGAAAGGTATAAATATAATAACGGGGGAAAACGGGACGGGTAAAACACAATTACTTAAAGCAATTTACGCAGATACTCAAATCTCCAAAAGTAAAAATATAGATGATATTTCAAAATATTTTAAGTCTGCTAATGTTAATGATGCTTTTTTTGTTAAACAGCTTAAACCGTTGTTTTTGGAAGTAAAAGCTTCAAATGTCAGCAATAAATCAGATAAACATTATTTAATGGGGAAATTGAATTCTAATATTAATGGCAGAATTTCAACGTCTGGAAGTGACGACGAATGTTCATATGAGATATCATATCCATCTAAAGAAATCAATTGTGTATTTATTCCAGCAAAAGATATGCTTACTCATTCAAAGGGTCTTGTGTCAATGGCTGATAAATTTCAAGAATTTCCATTTGATAAAACAGTGATTGATATTGTAAAAATAGCTGCTCAATGGCAGCTAAAAGAACCTCCCAAGATTGCATTAAAGATACTGCCGATTCTTGAAAAGATGATGGGCGGCAAGGTTGTCATTGAAAACGAGGAATTTTATGTGAAAAAAAATAATGGAGATATGGTTAATTTTGCAGTTGAAGCAGAGGGATTAAAGAAAATAGGATTGTTATGGCAGCTTCTGATGAATGAAAATATAACGGAAAATAGCGTTCTCTTATGGGATGAACCCGAAGCCAATATAAATCCTAAATTTATTCCGGATTTAGTGGAAGTATTAATTGAACTGCAGAAAAATGGCGTTCAAATTTTCCTCACCACGCATAATTATATTTTTGCAAAATATTTTGAAGTTAAGCGTTCTGAAAATGATGAAATCATGTATTATTCATTATATAAAAATGACGATGGTGTAAAATGTGAAAATAACAGCAGCTTTACGGATTTAAAAAATAACAGTATAATGGATACCTTTATTCAATTGTATAAAGATGAAGTTGAGAGGGCTATAAAATAATGGTGCAAATAGAAGAATCAAATATGATTTTTGGCGATTTTGAAAAAGATAAGGTATTTAAAATTGAAAAATCTAAGCTGTATAATAATGCAGTTAATGGCAATATACCATAATATATTAAAGACTGGGAGTTGAAAATTATGGTAGAAAAGCTTGCTGTTGAAATTGAACAGAAAATGATGAATTTACTTGATAATATGCAGATGGAGGAGCTTCATAAGGTTCTGATAGAAAAATTACAGAATATAGCCTTTATAGATGAGAGTAATAAAAAGAATTTGGAAAATATGGAAGAGGATTACTGCAGCATGTTTATCTGTGCAAAACGGATAGAGGGCTGCTCGGAAAAATCCATCAAGTACTATAAATCAACTATAGGCAATATGCTGAAAGCATTGGGTAAATCGGTTAAGCATATTACAACGGAGGATCTCAGGCAATACCTGGCAGAATATTATAATAGGAGCAATTGCAGCAAGGTGAGTGTTGACAATATTAGGAGAATTTTATCCTCATTCTTTTCCTGGCTTGAGGATGAAAATTATATTATAAAGAGCCCTGTAAGGCGGATTCATAAAATAAGAACCGGGAAGGTTATAAAAGAGATATATACAGATGAGAATCTGGAAATAATGCGTGATAATTGTAAAGAGATTCGTGATCTTGCAATTATTGATCTGCTCAACTCTACTGGAATGCGTGTCGGAGAACTGGTAAAATTGGATATTGATGATATGGATTTTAATGAAAGAGAATGTATTGTGGAGGGGAAAGGTGACAAGCAGAGGAGAGTCTATTTTGATGCAAGGTCAAAAATACATCTGCAAAATTATCTCAACAGCAGAGTTGATGGTAATAAGGCATTATTTGTATCACTGATAGAGCCATACAACAGGCTGAATATCAGCGGTGTTGAAATTAGAATGAGAGCCTTGGGAAGAAAGCTCAATATCAACAAGGTACATCCACATAAGTTCAGAAGAACACTTGCAACAAGGGCTATTGACAAGGGAATGCCCATAGAGCAGGTGCAGCACCTTTTAGGACATCAGAAAATAGATACCACACTTCAATATGCAATGGTAAATCAAAATAACGTCAAGATTTCACATAGAAAGTATATTGGATAAAATTTATATTAATTATATATTTTACAAATCGAGATTTATCGAGATGTTTGGGAATCCTGTAAAAAATCCAATGAAATTGCCTAAAGTAAAATTAGAAAATCTAGGAGATTGGAAAACAGGAGGCACACCTTTACGTTCTGAAAGTAAGTATTATAATGGAAATATTCCTTGGCTATCATCAGGAGAGTTAAATAGTATTTATTGTTTCAATAGTGCAGAAATGATAACTAAATTAGCCATAAAAGAGTCTTCAGCAAAAATTATTGAAAAAGGAAGTTTACTACTAGGAATGTACGATACAGCAGCTCTAAAGTCTACAATTAATATGATTGAGTGTAGCTGTAATCAAGCAATTGCCTATGCTAAATTGGATCCGAGATTAGTAAATACAATTTATTCATATTATTGTATTCAGATTGGAAAAGACTTTTATAAAAGTCAGCAAAGAGGTGTAAGACAAAAAAATCTAAATCTTTCAATGATAAAAGGTTTAGAGATAATAATGCCAAATTTACAGTTCNGGAAAAGACTTTTATAAAAGTCAGCAAAGAGGTGTAAGACAAAAAAATCTAAATCTTTCAATGATAAAAGGTTTAGAGATAATAATGCCAAATTTACAGTTCCAAAACCAATTTGCCGATTTTGTCAAACACGTCGACAAATTGAAATTTGAAATGGAGAAAAGCTTGAAAAATGGGTTGTAATGTAAATCAACTAATGATACATATATTGGCATAGAAATAATCCCCATTAAAAATAGCATTGAGATGTCATTACTATTTGCTAAAATATATCGATCGGTTTATTATATATTTATAATTAATTTGAAAAGAATATATGCTGAATTTTATATTTAATATTTGCACTTTGAACTTTCAGATAAAATGACTTGAAGGAGATGTATTTTAAATGATAAAAATAGATACCGAAAAATGCATAGGATGTGGACAATGTGTCAGGGACTGTTTTCCCGGGTGCATAGAAATGAATGAAAACAGAGCAGAACTCAATGACAATTACTGCATCAGATGCGGCCACTGTATTGCAGTCTGTCCGAAGGGAGCCGTATCCATAGATGAGTACGATATGAAAGATGTAAAAGAGTATAGTGAAAAAAATTTTTCTGTGGATGCGGATAATCTGTTGAATTTTATAAAATTCAGAAGAAGCATAAGGCAGTTTAAAGATAAAAAAATTGAACAGAAAAAGATTGATAAAATAATAGAAGCTGGAAGATTTACTGAAACGGGGAGCAACGCACAGGATGTATCCTACATAGTTGTAAAGGACAATTTAAAGCAGCTTAAGGATCTTATCTTTGAAAGTATGGAAAGGCTGGCACATAGTGTCCTTGGCAGTAAAACCGTTGAAGCCAGACTGTACAGAAGATATGCAAAAATGTGGATGAAAATGTGCCAGGACTATAAGCAGAATCCTGAGAATGACAGGATATTTTTTAATGCACCGGCAGTGGTGGTTGTAACAGCTTCATCCCAGGTAGATGCTGCACTGGCATCGTCAAATATGGAGCTTGTTGCTCAGGCACTGGGAATTGGAGTTCTTTTCAGCGGTTTCTTCATAAGGGCAGCAAAGGAAAGCCGGGATGTTATTGATTTTCTTCAGATTAAAAAGGGAAGGGAAATTGTAACCTGTATGATGCTGGGATATCCTGATGTCAGATATTTTAGGACAGTTCCGAGAAAACAGGCAGAGGTAATCTGGAAGTAGTAAAATTATTATGCCCATTTTTTTAACCAACATATTTTGAAAAAGTGCAGAGGGTGTGTAATGTGAACAATAAACAGTATGAGACCAGATTAAGTAAATTCATTTCGCTTGTACTGAGACATAAACCACAGATAATAGGCAGGCAGATAGACAGAAATGGATATATGTCTGTGAAAGAGCTGCTGGATGGATTGAATAACCATGGATATAAAATTGATATGGCATTGCTGGAGAAGATAGTGGCCAGTGATGAAAAACAAAGGTATTCCTTTGATAATGAGAAGAGGAAAATAAGGGCAAATCAGGGACATTCCATAAAAGTGGATCTGGGATTGAAGGAAATTGTACCGCCGGATGTATTATATCACGGTACAGGAAAAAAATATCTTTCAAGTATACTGTCCCTGGGATTAATCAGAAAATCCAGACAGTATGTACATTTATCAAAAGACTATTCTACGGCTGTGAAGGTTGGAAAGAGGCATGGGGATCCCATTGTTCTAATTATAGCTTCAGGACAGATGTCGGAAGATGGATTCAAATTCTATCTATCTGAAAATGGCATTTGGCTTACTGATAGTGTGCCGGCTGAATACATCAAGCCGACTGAGAGATGATTATCAAGTGATTTTTAGGTTCAGATGGAGTTTTCTTATAAGGAATACTTTTCTCCATCTGAACCTTATTTGTGGGAGCTTAATTAAAGTAGAGCACTGTTATAGCTTCTCTGGGTATTCTGTTTTTAAACTCAAATACACCAATAATTTATATTCTGAGTATTACTTTATTATATATAAAGATTCTGCTATTACTGTATTGCATGTATAAGCGGTATAAAAATACCGTCTACGATCTCCGCTATGGCTTCATCGGATACGGGTTCCAGCTTTTTAATCAGCTCATACTGCAGAAGGTCAATAGGCAGTGAGATGATTCGGGGCGGCAGTTTTTCAAGACAGATTTCACCGCGAAGTTCTGCATTTTTCAAAATCATTATCATGGCCACCTCCATCTTGTTATGTTTGTCATGTGATCTCTGCTGGATGATTTGCGGTATGGATGCGATGATTCTGCGCCATATCACTGGCTCCATAATAAGTCCCCTAATGGTCTCCCTGCCGATTATTTTCAACGGTTCAACACGGGCATGCAGATAGGTATACACATCATCCCGCAGATTCCCGGTATCCGGTATCTCATTTTTAATTTTAGGAAAATAATATTTACGCAGAGCGGCAATTACAAGTTCAGACTTATCGGGCCAGCGGCGGTAAAGGACAGATTTGTTTGTCCCCGCCCGTGTTGCGATACTCTCCATAGTCATATGAGTGTAGCCGGTTTCAGAGAGCTCCTCCCATGCAGCATGCAGAATCGCTTCTTCCAGAACTTCTCCTCGGCGGCGCGTACCTTTCTTTCGTTTATCCATGTTTATATCCATTCCTTTCGCTTAGCTCAAGGCACAAAACGTAATGAAAATATTTGGCTTTGAGCGA
>NZ_JBHMIY010000064.1:0-6243 GCF_042436595.1 Clostridium sp. MT-14 | reverse complement strand
TTGCTCTCACTTATTTTCGGCATTCCCATATCCTTATACACCTCCAATATTTCATCGGGATTCACTTTTGCAAGTACATCCATTATCACCGCATAAAGCGGATCCTTTATATTACTTATGTATTCTGCCAGCCAGTTTTTCATCAAATTCCTGTCCTGCTGCTGATTCTGAAGCAGTTTTAAATATCCGGCTTCTCCGTCATCCAATTGTTTTGACACTAAAATCNACACCTCCAATATTTCATCGGGATTCACTTTTGCAAGTACATCCATTATCACCGCATAAAGCGGATCCTTTATATTACTTATGTATTCTGCCAGCCAGTTTTTCATCAAATTCCTGTCCTGCTGCTGATTCTGAAGCAGTTTTAAATATCCGGCTTCTCCGTCATCCAATTGTTTTGACACTAAAATCTGAGTGTCTATGTCCGTATCTTTTATATAATATATGCCGCTGCCAGCTTTTTTTATATCAGCCTTTATCTCATTTTTCAAATAATCAAGCAATTTCCCGGGGTACCTGCTGGAAGTCAGAGTTATGGTCATTTCATTTATATTAATCCTGTCTGTTTCCCTTGAAAGTGCTTTATAGAGATAGGCATATGCCTTTATCTTGTAATAATCATCTATTGATATATAGTCTGTAGGAGATTTGTACTCCAATATATTATACTTTTTAAATATTCTGCCCAGAGATTTGTCTATCTCGATTTCCTTGAGCTTCTTTACAACCAGCACATCTATCCTGAGGGGCTCATCTGTGAGTTGATATTCCGTTATAAATTCCAGGTATTTTCTATATTCCTTGAGTTCCAGCTGCACTGCCGCCGCAAAGGCCGGGTGCCATTTTACCTTTTCATCCGCCAAATCCATCAACCACCCTGCTCTGTTATTTTTATTATATCATATATTATCCCCGCAAAAAGTTAATCTTATTCAAACATTTGTTCTTTAAATAAAATTACAACTTTAATTCTTTTGTACAATGACAACCAATCCATCAAGCAATTTCCTCATATCTGCGTGTTCTATTGCAATGTTCATCTTCTGTTTATGCTATATATATCGTACAAATAAAACTACATGCGGACACAAAACCTGTCAATAACGGTTTCCGGGATTTGATTAACCCAGTTAATAAACCATTGGACAGCATTTCTAATTTCTTTAACAGATGAAAAGAAAGCATTATTAATTACCTCATCTTTCATCCAACCCCACAGCCCCTCTATTATATTCATTTTGAGACTGTATGGAGGAGAAAAATGAATGAAAGCCGGGTACTGTTCTTTTCCAGAAACCCTTAAGTAATTTTGCATGATGAACTCTGGAATTATCAAGAATCATAACTATTTTACCTTCTGGATATTGTTGTAAAACATTTTCAAGAAATCCAAGGAATACTTCAGCATAATATTTACTATGTTCCTCACAATAAACTGACCCGGTTTCATAATTGATAATCCCCAGGAGTTTTACCCCTTCATGTTTTCCGTAGGCTGCTATAATTCTCTGCTGACCTTTGGGAAACCATGTTCTGGAAATAGCTTGATAATCCCGGATCATTGATTCGTCTTTAAAAAGAATATGGTTTATATTTCCGTCAATCAAGTTTTTTTAAATCCTCAAATTCTTGTTTGAAGGCCTCCTGCTTTTCTTTATCTGCTTTTGCCAGGGTATACGTCGGTCGTGTATAACTAAGGTTTAATCTGTGGAATACTTGCAGCATCCCTCGATTACTGTATTCAATATGAAAATTGTCACTAACCCATTTACGGGCTATGCTGGCATTCCAGTTTTTGCGGTTTCCAAATCCTAATTGGTCCGAGGTTTTTGTCGTTATTATTTCATACAGCTTTTTTTCCTGGTCATTGCTATATAGCCAAAATCCACCTGGGATTCTTCTCCTGGCAAAGTTGTAAGGACCATATATGGTTTGGATGGTTTCTATATAGTTTTAATTCATTGAATATAAATAATATATCACTATTAATCTTCTTCTATAGCTATTTAATCCCAAATCAAGAAGTGCTGCACACAATAGACTTAACAGCTTGTATTTTTTTGTTTTTCTATAATGATTTTCTTCATAATTGTATATCTGTAAATTGGTATCTTTAAAATTATCTAAATCATAATTTTCAATTTCAATACTCTTTATTGCCTTATCCATTTCTAAGACTGCTAATTCAGTGGTATCTCTATTTATATCTTGATACATAATTTTTTGTTCATGTAAATACTGCTTAAGTTCTGAACCCTTCTCTATTTCCAAATTAAATGAGTCCTTTATATAATTAGAGGCTGTAAAACTTTCAATAGAAGGATAACTAAGAAGGAGCAGCCCCTGCCTATCATATTCATCATTACTTTCTCTGGAATTACCAAGTCTATTTATTAAATCCCCAACAAGATTTTCATCATTTTTTTATTATTATCAGCAAACATAACTCTACTCATCTTCGTATACCGGCTTTCCACCAAACACACCGCTTACGTACATTTTTTCTATATTTTGAGCTTCTCTTGGTTTTTCATTGGAAAATCTATTTATAATACTCCCATCACTTCCTCTAAATTCAACTGCATATTCCTGATCTGGTCTAAATATAGTATTTGACAGTAAATTAGTTGAATGTGAAACCACAAATACTTGAGAGTTATTAGATTTGCCCATAAAATATCTAATAAGAAGTTCTTCAAGATCGTTGTGAAATGCACTGCTGAATTCATCTATAATCAACATTCCTCCATTTTTTATTACATGGAAAAAGGCAGGCAGCATATTTAAAAGATTTTTATTTCCCAGCGATTCCATGGCAAATGGAATAGGTTCTCCAATATCATCTCTTTTAAAAAATATACTCTTATCTCCCGATGTATCTATAGAAATTAATTTTCCAACACTTGCGTTTGAATACTCTACCAACTGTCCAAAATTATACTTTTTAAAGAAATTATTAATATCATCTACACCATTATTTTTCAAATACTCTACTAAATCAAGTTTACTGTGTGATGGATTTATACCTCTTCTTAAAAAAGCATCGAGATAAACTGAATTTATTAAATAATTAAACCATGTTTTTAACACAGGATAGTTATTAAATTTTGTGTTAAAATATATGGATCTTAAAAGGAGGGATTCTTTATCAATGTCTGTAAAAACTTTATTATCCGTAATATATGATTTTGCACTTTGGCCAATTCTATTTAGCATAATCCTATCATTCAATAATAAATCTTCCGTCATAAGTCTATTTTCTACATCATAGTTAATATTGTAATTGATAATATTATCTTCAATTTTGAACTCATAATTAAGTTTTATATTATTGCTTTCAGAAAATAAGCACTTATAAAGTCCAATATTTATTATCTTTTCTGCTATTATAGACAAAATCAAAAATAAATGTACAGTTTTTACGTTTATTTTTAATTTCACAGTAAAAAAATTACCTTAAAATATTATATCATCCTTGTGGTAATTAATATCTGCGTTATATTGGATCATGTTTCCCAGGTGAATTATTATATACGTATACTTAATAAGTATTTTCTAATTCATCATGCTTATAACTTATCAATTTTTCAATCTCTATATTAAAAATTTCAGTAATCTTGTTCATATAATTTTCAAAGCTTATACTGTCATCTATTTCTCCTTTGAGACGGCAATCCTCCATATATTCTGTCCATAGGAGCTTTTTGCTGACCCCGTTACAGAATAGTTTCTTATGGATGTAAGCTAGATTTGGCATTCTTTTGTTACTAATATTTTTGCCTGCTTTAGGAAACATTAGATTCTCCAAAGCCTTGTCTCATATTTTCCTACAATGGCCATACAAGATTTAATTCTTTTGCACGATGCTAGACTTTGATAACAGTTTTCTGTGCAGCACCACAGATTTGCATGATGTTATGCTGGGTGAATCCAAGACTGATTAGTCTTAAGATTTCCCGACATTTGGTCATAATCATGACCTCCTTATAATGAATTTACATCTTGTGATGCAACTCCATTATAAGATTTATAAACACTGATTTCTGCATAACGGAATGTTGATTTCCCTGCCACTGGGTAATATTCATGTTTTTTGTATACCCATATAAGACCCTCCTTTTTAGGAAGATTATCTTATATTTTTTGAGTGGTTTCTATCGATTTTTTACTTGACACTTACTTTATAACACTCAACCTTAAAATTGGAATTTGTCAATTACTTCATAATTTTAATACTATGAATATAATGTTTTGTTGATTTTTTCCTCTATTTGGTCAAATTTTTCAAGCTTTTTAAACTCAGGATCGTTAATAAACTTAAATATTATATTTCTAACAATTTGACAAACATCTAAGTATTCTTGTAGAGAACAACTCATTGATTCTCCATGTACAGCTTTTGATCTTACCCTATATAACTTTTTAACTTTTTTCTTCATTTTCATCCTATTCTCATAATCATCACACAAAATAACTGCAACATTTGTTGATAAACTTTCAGCTATACCGCCACTATTCTTTTTACCAATTATGCCTTCAAGTGAAAAAATTGCCTTTACAAAGGCTCTCTCTATGCTATGTTCTTCCATACTCTCACCAAGCCACATCAATGAAGTCTGAATTCGATTGAAAATTTCGTTATTCTTAGTATTAATTCTAAATAATTTATCCCATATAGGATCAAATTCATTAAATATCTTATCTTGCAAATTGACAATTTTAAAAATTTTATCTATCTTACTTGGACCAGTTGCAAGACCTGATTCATTAATCATAATTATATCTCTACGAGATTGTCCATTACCATTAAGAAAATTTATGCTCTCCTTAGGATCAGTAACCATGTACAATACCCGTATGGTGTTTGTGAACAACTCTATATAGTCTTCAATTAATTCTAATCCCCTGTATTTTTCAGATACAGTCAAAGAACAACTCCAAAAAACTGTGTCATCTGATGTCTTTTTATCCCTCCATTTTTTTGCCTTTTCTGATTCAAATAAATTAAGGAATTCACTTTTATTGATAATTTCAAAGTCTCCTATTTTGATTTTTTGATCAACTTTACAAATATTGAATAATTGTACATTATAATTGTAGAGTTGCCTTCCTTCCTCTAGTTTTCTTTCTAGTTTTTTCATAATATCGTCAACTATCTCATTTTTTCGAATTTCACTAGGATCATAATATCCACCAAATGAATTTAACACTGTTTTAAAACTTAGATTATAGTACAACCTTGGCTCAGATTTCCAAAAATCTAAAATATCTTGTTTTCCACAAACATTCATACCTTGTATTTGTAGATAAGCTTCAATAGTTGTATCCTCTTCCATATTATAGCGTCTAAAAAAACTTTTATAAAATTCTTCTTTGGGTACTTCCTTATAATTTCTATCAACAATTGTTTTAATTTTAGTTTTCATTTTTTTCACCTTTTCATAAAAAATAAAATTTGTTATCGAACATATTCTATTCCACAAAGTTTTGTAATTCTTGTGCTATATCATTTCCACGTACTCTAATTGCTTCAGTTGCCTTTGAAAAAAACTGTTCAAATTGCTTATTTTCCGAACCTTTTGCACTTAATTTGATTGGCAACCTTTTTATGTTTTTTATAATTTTATCAGTCTTGTCCTCATAGAGGTGTCCATCCCACAATTCTATTGGTCTATTAGAACTTCCACTGACAAAGGACTGCAAATAATTTTTTTCAATAAAATTATTCCAGTCTTCAAAACATTCATTCAACCATTTTGAACATATATTAACATTGTTTAACTGATTCTTTCCTCCAATAATTTTTTTAAGTAATTCATTATTTCTATGATTCTTATCTCCACTCATATACCACTCCCAAATTCCCAACAAAGTAATATCCCAAAAATTTTTTGTTAGTAAATATCTTGAAAAATTAAATCCTTTAGGAACAGGTATAAAATTGCCAATTGTATGATTTACTTTTGCAAATTCTAAAAATACTTCTATGAGACATATTCTTCACTCCTGTTGTTAAAGTTGTTATGGTAAATAATTTATACAACAAAAAGTGAGTTTTGTCTCTACTTTTTATGAAATTTTTTTACTGTAAATATATGTTATGAAATCTTCTCATTTATAGTATGATAAAATAAAAATCATAGGAGGCTTTTATTTATGGCGAGGAAAAAAGATGTTTATAAGGTAAAACCCATAACTGAAGGTAAGAAAAATATTATTTCGGATCTTCTCAACGAGTAC
>NZ_JBHMIY010000063.1:0-6827 GCF_042436595.1 Clostridium sp. MT-14 | reverse complement strand
TATAATATATAAAAATCAAGCTCTCTGAGTTTTCGAGAGCGTACTATTATAGCTTAAGGGGGATACTTATGTTTAAAAAAAAATTAGGATTATTTGTAGGTATTTTATTAATATACACTATATTGTTTAGTAATACAGTATTTGCAAAAACTACATATGAAAGTGATCCTACAAATACTAAACTAGAATTATCAGATTCTGATTCACTTAAAATTAAAGAAAACATAAAAACTATTTTAGATACTCAATATGAAATAATGAAAACTTGGAAATTTAAAAGTAATCAAGAATTAATTGGAGATTCTAAATTACTTGAACTAATTGAAAAAACTAACAAATTTAAGACTCAATGGTATAAAAAAGTAAATTTAAAAGCATTGAATTATAATAGTACTTTAGATATAGAAAATATACAAAAAAATTCTAACAACAAATATACATTAAATGTTAAGTATAGTATAGATTTTTATCTATCAAATTCTAATGTTAAATCATCTTCTTTTGATGAAAAATATATATTTGAGTTAGAAAAAAAAGGTAATAATTACTATATAACTAAAATGTTAGATTTAACAGATATGCAGGAAGAGCCTATTAATTCTACTAATCAAGTTAGATCAATTAATAAATTAGATTATGATGCTTCTAAAAAAATAGAAAATACAGAAGAGTACGATAATTTCATCACTGATAAAATAAGTTCTATAGACGATATATCAAATAATATAGATAGATATGCTGAAGAACAAAATAAACAAACAACATCAGTACCTGTTAATACTAAAGCTGCTTATTCAGGATATAAGGCAAATGCTGCTGTAAATTACGCTCTTAAATGGGCATATAGCTTTAATCCTAAATATCATAACTATGATAAAGAAGGTGGAGATTGTACTAATTTTGTTTCTCAATGTGTTAATTGGGGAGGAATACCTACTGCTGGATCAGCGTGGTCTAGTAATACAACTTCATGGATAAATGTAAAAGCTTTTTACAATTATATGAGAAGTAGTGGTTATACATCTGGTGGAGATTCAAGTTCTGGTTCAAGATTAGGAGACGTTATTCAATTATACCATAAAAAATGGGTGGGAAGTGATTGGTCTCATACTGTTATAATAACAGGTAGAGATGGTAGTGGATGGTTATATTCAGCTCATTCTGACCCTAGAAAAAATTACCCTATAGCTAATGTATATCCAACATCATCATATACAAATATAAGATATATAAAATTTTGGCATTAATTAAAAAGGGAGGGGGAAAATATAAAAAGCAAATTTATTAAATGTATTATATATATAATACTAATATTATCTATACTAACTATAATCTTTTTTATTAGAAATATTAATTTAGTGAAGAATGAAGATTTTTATATTTTTATGAAAAAAGCTTATACAACAAATGATGGATATACTAAAGAAATATCTAAACATATGTCAAAAAATGTTTTTAATAAAACCAATGGATTTAAAGTATTTAAAGGTAACTCCAAATATAAGAAGCCTTACAAAATAACATTTTTTGAATTAAAACAAGATTCTAGAAAAATAAGATTAAATAAAATATATATATATATGCGAGATTCTATTTCTGTTAGTGACTATAATAATAAAGAAATAGGTGGCTATAGGAACGGTTTAGTAAAATATACTATAAAAAAGATTAATAACACTTGGTGCATTACTGATAGTGAAATATTGGTAGATCAATAATTTCAATTAAAATAAAAAAACCTTAATTGTTTTAATTAAGGTTTTTCTATTTTAATCAAGACTTTAAATTATATATTAAATACACTATCTTATTTCGTAATTATGACAATCTTTATAATAACTCTAGTGCTTATATACCTTAAAATTATTTCTTATATCTATTCATAAATTCTAATAGAGCAAGTGAATAAAGATCTTGCATCTTAAATTGATTATTTTTCTTACAAAATTTAATCCAGTCTTTATTAATATTATCATATACCTTTATTAATCTACCCTTTAATTCTCCTTTAAATTTACTTAAATCAATTTTCAATTCTGGCTCTTCTGGTACATCTATTATATTTTTATTTTTGCTATATTCTTGTATAATCTCTTTTAATTGTTCTTTCATTTCTAATAATTCTTTTACATCTGATAATGAAATTTTTAAATCTTTAATTTCCTGTAATTCTATCACATCATTATTTTTAGATACTTGAGTTTTTTCATGTTTTATATTACTTATACTTTTATTATTGTTTTGTATAACTATATCTTTTATATAAGCTCTTAATTCCGCATTATATTTGTAGCTGTATATGTCAATGACTTTTTAGGTCAAAAGTCCATCCAATTTTAGGTCACCCTCCCTCCAAAAATATACACTTATCTATAAGTGCATATTTTCAAAAGATGATGTGCCTCTTTTCCACTTCCCTCAAATGTTTCCCTAAGTCGGTAGGAATCACCTGTCATGTCTACTATATAAGCTTTATGGGTAAGCCTGTCTACCATTGCACTTGTAATGACAGGATCACCAAATACCTCTTCCCATCTGTCAAAAGAAAGGTTTGTTGTTATTATTATAGATTTTCTTGATGCCCGTAAAGAAAGATTTGTAAATAAAAGTTCTGCCCCTTCCTTATCAAAGGAAATATATCCTAATTCGTCAGCAATAACAAGGTCATATTTCTCGAAGCGTCTTTCAAAATAACGCAGCGTTTTCTGGCTGTTACATTCCTTAAGTGTTGTAATTAACAGGGGAACTGTAGTGAATAAAACCTTATATCCTTCCATACACGCCTTAATTCCAAGCCCTATACTGACATGGGTTTTCCCAGTTCCCGGATTGCCCGACATAATCACATTTTTTCCCTGTTCAATAAATTTCATTGTGGCCAGTTCCGGCAGTATCTTTTTCATTGGAGCAGGAAGGTATTTTGTTTCAATATCCTCTAAATATTTCCTGTATGGAAATTTTGCATTGCGTATACGGCATTCCACACTGCGTTTATCTTTTTCTACCAGTTCATAGGTCAGAAGTTTGTGGAGAAAATCTTCGTAGTCACTTGATTCACCCATTTCCTCTTCAAAGTGTTCTTGTATACCGTGAAGTTTTAAGATACGGCAGTATTCTTTGATTTCTTCATTTAACTTAACTCTCATTTTTTATAAAATTTCCTCCCTTAAACATCCTGATTGAATTCGAGCCAGCTGATTATATACAGATAGGGTATTCCGTGATTTTTGGGAAATATAATCATTGTAATCTCTCCTTATATTATTTTTCTCCGCACGCCTGTCACAGACAGTGCTTACTTTATCAGCACTCATATCAAGAGGTGAAATTTTCTCCAGTTCTCTTAATGCATCACAAACAGCATCTACACCTTTTTCATAAATAACTTCAAGAACATGTAGAAATGTTCTTACATCATTGTTATAATAATGATCATAGATATTTTTAATTTTGGTGTCCGCCTGAAGCAGTGCCGTGCTTTTGTGAAGGGCACCTGGTTTTTTAGATAGAGTTCTCAGATAATGTTTCAGCTCTATCTTCCAATCATGATTCACATAACTGCGGTTATGTACGGCTATTACAGCTCTGCCATAATAGATTATGATCTTATCCGTATATGTTTTTGACATCACCAGTTTGTTTACATAGATGTCTGGAACAGAATAATGGTTTTGACTTATAACAATAGTTGAGTATTTGTCCACCCCGCTTTCGCAAATTATACAGCTCTCGAATTTTGAAAGATGCGGCAGCAAAAACTTCTTTTCCTGTTCAAATACTTCAAATGGTATAGTACAATTGGAAGTTCTTCTTTTATTCAAATTCATACATGTTTCGAAAAGATACTGGTTTGCTTCTGCAAGACTGTCAAAGGTTTCGTGATCAGGTGCACTAAATGCATGTCTTCTTACGTACTCAACACTTCTCTCAACGTGACCCTTCTCGTTGCCTGCGGCAATATTACAAAACCGGAAGTTAAATCCATAGTAGATAGAAAGTTCAGTTAGTGCTTTAGTTGGTTCCTTCTCATGAAGCCCTACAAATTTTTTTACTGCAACTTTCATATTATCGTATACCATGGTTTTATAGGAGCCGCCGCAGTGTTCAAAAAATTCTGCATGTGGCTGCTGAAATACCGGTGTATCCTGCGATTTAAACAGTATGGCAAAACGATAGTTTGCTTTTGCAGGTGTAAATACTGCCATCTGATATTTCTTAAATCCTGAGCCACCAATATCAAGTTTTACTTCGCCCCAGTCAAATTCACAAATATCACCCAATTTATATTCCTGTCTTATAAAAGCTTCCCTATACCTCATCTCATCCTGGTTTACAAGACGTTTAACTGTCGAATAACTGATACTGCATCCCTGTTTTATCAGATATTCGTGGATGTCTATTTTTTTCATGGCCTGCTTTGATCTTCCTTCTGAACGCTTCTTTCTGTTTGATTCCAGACATTTTTCAATAATATCCAATATCTGTTGTGTCACCTTTACAGGTTTACGTCCATTGGAATGATATTTTGGTTTTTCGATAATTGCTTGAATAAGTTCGGATTGATCTAATCCAGGATTAATAAGCAATAATTCTGTTTTTTGATGTTGATACTCATTGACATATTTATTTATAGTATCTTTACTCATGTGTAATTCTTTTGCAATAGCCCGGTTGCTCATTCCATCAATATGTTTCAGTATTATTTTTTGTTTTTGTGTCAGTGTGATCACTTCCTTCTGTCCTCCTCTTAGCATAATACTAAAAGAATAACATATTTTGGCTGATAAGTGACCTAGTTTTCAATGAGCGCTTGACCTATTTTTATGTTAGCATAAACAGTAGCCTTTTGTTGTAAATCTACTTATAATTGTACTTTTATTTATACCATATTTTTTACATAATTTTGTAACACTTATTTTTTTATCTTTTTGTAATTCTTCATTAATAAATTCTACCTGTTCTTTTATGTTTAGCTTATCAAACTGGATAGGCTACAAGGGGTAGAAGGAGCATCCGTGTCATGTACTGAAAAGTAAATGGAATATACTGTAATCCATGATAACTATTAAGAATATAGCATGGATTAATATATAATCGGTATTATACTTGTACTGAATTATTGTATATATTTATAGGAATTCTTTGAGTCATATCTAAATCAAAATTTCCATACGGATTTACATGATTATATATTAATGGGGTTAATGCTCTGAAATCTTCAGGTTCCATCATATCATACCATTTCTTTTCAGATAATATTTGTTGTATCATTAGTGTATTTACGTATACCAAGCAATTTTGCAAAAGATGAAGACTTAATACTGAAAGCTCCTGATCTTCGATTCTATTTGTTGATATTTCACCACTTTTACCATAGAAAATAAATGAGTTAGCTGAGTTCCAATTTTCAACCACATTAAGTCCTTCATGTATCTCTATTCTTAGAGCTTCTGAGTTTAAGTATTCGCAAAGAAATATAGTCTTTATAGCTTTTCCTAATTCTGCAAGAGCTAAATATGTTGGATGTTTCAAATTATTTCTGGTAAATCTTTTTAATATAGCTTCTGTTTCTGCTGTGCCTAGTCTTAAAGCTGTAGCATATTTTATCATTTGATCATACTGCTGCCTTATAAGTTCGCAATTTATAGGCCTTGTCAGCACTAGTTGAAGATTAGGATATAGTTCACTTATTCCAGTATCAGGTCTATATAATTTTTGTGAATGTATTGCTTTAATTCTAGGCATTAGATTAAAACCTAATAAATGACAAAACGCAAAAGCAACTTCACTTTGACCATGAGAATCAACAAAATTTTTTTTATTTCCATATCTGTACAATGTTTTAATAATCCTTCTATCATTGCAGATACTTCAGAAGATGAGCATTGTTTTAACTGTGAATATATACATGTAGAATTTTTTTCAACATGCCAATATATCATTACACCACGACCCCGATATCTAATATGCCATTCTGTCATTAGATTTTGATCCCATGCTCCAAATTTTTTACTATCAGAAGCACAGGTTGTTGTTCCTTCACCCCATATGTCTTCTACTCTACTTTTAAGTATTGCATTAACTACTGATGTTATTGCATTATGTAAGTTATCTTTATTTATAAATTTTCTTTTTATATAAAGCAAATTCTCATAATTTTCACCATGATTTCCTGCAGCGATACGCTTCAATCCTGTATTTGTACCTAATCCATATAGTGCTAAAATAAGACGCTTTTGAATTACTTCTCTATCTAATCTTTCATGAGAAGCCATGGTCTTAAAGTTGTCTGTAAAATTTATTCTTAAATCTGCTTCTTTAAGTACATCAAGCAAATTAGTCATTGGCCAGTGTCTCATAATTTCAGCTTTTATTTTTGACAAGTTCATGGGTTCATCTTGCGGTTCACTAGGGGATACAGTAATCCAACCTTTATTATTTTTATTAGATATACGTACTTTTGGATTTTTAAGCATGCCAACATCTAATTTATTTAATGAATTATACATGGATTGTTTAATACTATTTATAAATTTTTCTGAATCTAAGGGTTTATTTAGTGCTTTATAATTTTCTTTCCTATGCTCTTCAAAGTCGATTGGTAAGTCTTCATCAGGATTTCTATATCTATTTGCACCAACTCCCCATATTTCTTTACAACGTAATTTATCTCTTAATGCCTGTAAAGTAATAATTTCATAGTTTATTCTATTTATGCGTTCATGTCCACTATCATCAGTTTCCATAACCGCATCTCTCATAGATGTACGAATAACGCCATCTATAATGGACCCAAGAATTCAGACAAAAAAATGCTTGCTTTTTAG
>NZ_JBHMIY010000062.1:0-7085 GCF_042436595.1 Clostridium sp. MT-14 | reverse complement strand
CCTTCCCTTATAGAAGGAGATTGCGTTTTTCAGTTTTGTTCAATTAAGAAGATTTCCATAGATTATAAAGAGAATAACTACCGCTTTATTGAATTATAAAAAATTATAAAGAGAATAACTAAAATTATATAAGTAAAAATGAAAATAATTGAACTTTTAGTTATCTCAAAATTATAAGCTTTATATAAAATCACTAAAAAAGGAATAAAAGAAAATGCTACTTGTTCGATAATTCTTTTTGTTCTATTTGTTCTATTAGTTTTATCCATTAATAAACTCCTTAATTTATGCAAAAATTATCATTTTTTCACCACTAGCGGGTCTGTAATACTCTATAACTTTTAATCTAACACTTCCGCCCTTACCATAAGCTGATGCTATTACATTTGCACTACTTTGAATTTTAGAAAAATAGGTTTGCCCAAAAAGACTTATATAGCTAGCGGCAACTGCACCAGATTTACCCATAAAACCAAGAGCTACAACTGAGACATTATATGCATATTGTCCAGCAACATAAGTAGACGACCTTATTGTAGATTGATACTTGTTATTTAATGTTCTTAGTTGATTATGTGTAAAAGTATGATAATAGGAAGTTCTGTAAGTCCATGCGGCACTTGGGCTTGGACCTCCACCTAACATAGGTACAAATTTTGCCGATTCTGAATTAACTATACTACTAGCCGAAACTGAACTAAATGTTGTAACCGAAAAAACAGTAGTTAAAAGTAAAAGCGATAATGCTTTTTTTAATTTATGTCTTGTCATTTTTCATACCCCCTTATTTTTCTTATATATAGAAACATAAGTATATTATTCTATATTTGTTTTAAATTTCCTTCAAAATATTATTAGTTTATATAATTTATAAATTTGATTAGTTAAACTTATCATTATATAAAATATTCACGTAAATATATGCCACTATAATAGTAGGTTGATTTTTAATTTTCGGTTCGTAACAAACTTTTTTTCATAACTGTTTACTGAACCATATCGTTTTGACATTTTCAGTTCCTCCCTATATTTTTTAAAATTTACGGTTAATGCATGTTGCATAAGTAAAACCCTACAGTATACCGTCCGGTACTGTCCTTATCCTTACATTACTAAACTCCTTGAACTCCTTCTCAAACTTTACGTACTGGCTCTCAAGGCATACAACAATCAGCTTAAACTTATTTGTCCTATTGTAGCGGTTTATTATCTCACTCTGCTTTACCTTAACTATTTTTTCTCCATCATTGGTTACCAGTACAACAACCTGTCCATCACTGGTTGTATAATCTGCATAGGCCCAATCAGGATCGTCGTAATCCTTATAGAGATATCTTACAACCTTCTCCTCTATGTTTTCACTCCCAATCTTTCCAATCAGATTGAAGCCTGCTTCCTGCCATGGAATTATAAGCTGTTCCTTTACATTCAAAGACATCAAACTTTCGTTATATAGAGCCATTACCGTCTTATCTTCGGCCAGCAGTATTACACGTTCCATTTTCCCATTGGAGGCTTTGTTCATTATTTCCTGTCTTACCTCCTGTATATATCTTTTTTTCAAACTTATAGCTCTGCTTACATATTTTGTACTATCTATTTTTCCAAGGTTATATATGAAATAGGACTTACCACTTGTTTTGCTTATTATTTCCCCGTAGTATTTGTCCTTTCTCTCACTTACAATATCCCTATTCTTCAGTTTCCAGCTGGGATATGTATAATACATCTTTTCAATAGCCATCAGTATTTCAGCTACCTTCCCGATACGTGTTCTTATATACTTTCCTGATGCTACTTCTCTTATATTTTCCATTCCCAGTTCTTCTTCAAGGTACCTTCTACCGTTTGCACCAAGACTACAGTATTTATTGTTCTTAACTATATACTTTTCATCAGCCAGCTTTTTTCTCCTTCGTACAGGATACTGAACTGCACCACCATATATTTTATCTATTGTTCTATTGTTTAGAATTCCATATTCTCCTATCTTTTTAAGCAGATATTCATCCCGCTTTTGAATCCTAATCATAACCAGTTCCCTTTCATTCATTTCATGTTTTTTATAAAAAATGATATATTTTTTTCCATTATTTTCTGCCTTATCTGGCTTTGTTTTATATATTGAAAATGCCTTGAATTTAAGATGGTGATAAAAATCAATTGAGTGCCGTAAAGCACTCTACTTTTGTTTTTTGAAAACCAGTAAATTCAACGGCTACATGTGTTTTTTGTATATACATATTTCACTTAGCAATTTTTAGGTCATTTCTGTACACCTTTTTGAGCCCGCAAACCCGCATTCCTAGGTAGTGATTTTCAAGTGATTTCTGTATACCTTTTTTGGATCAAAAAATACCCTTTTTTATAAACTCGGGAATACTGTCATCTCCAAATATATACAGCTCCATATGTGGATTTTCCCTGTCAAGTAATCCTTCCATTCCATACTTTACAATCTTAAAATTATCATCTTTTATAATTCCTGACTGTCTTATACCATCCAAAAAAGGCTTTATAAATTTGTTATCAACATCGTAAGAACTTACAGGGTTATAGCATTTGAGCCAAACAAACACCTTTTCAAAATGAATGTCATACCCTTTTAAAACATTTCTGGTTTTAGCTTTCCATAATTCCATAAAATAGCCTACTGCCTCATTCCTGGTCTTTATATATATAGTTGGCGGTACTTCAGGTACATATATTTTTATACGAATACCATCATATTCTGAAGTCCAGTTATTTTTCAAAGCATCTCTAAATTTCTTTTCATATTCCGGACTTAATGTTAAAGAACTCACTAATTTCACGTGCTCAGCAGCATTTTTATATAAAAACATTCTGAATCGTTCCAGTGATTTAATCATATCTATCATTTCCCTGGTCTCAACATCACTATTTAACTCAAAAAAAGTATCTATATATTCAATCCTTTCCTCTTTGCTCATAACTCATATCTCCCCCTGTAAAATTAGAACTTAAACATGTCTTCAACCGCACTTGACCACTTGTCCCTGGCATCTTCGGACTCTTTATCCTTATTATCTAAATTGGATTTATCATTATTGTTTTTTATTTTTATTTCAATACCTGAAGATTTTAACTCATCTATTTCTGAAAGAATTTCTTTTATATCCTGCTTCATATCATTCAAATCATTAATTTTATCTTTATTTTGCACATAGAAATTAAGTGCACTTTTAGTTAAATCTGCTCTTTCTTTATTTGTTTTACATTCTGAAAACAGTTTTCTAATTTCATCATCCTCGTGACTTTTTTTTATTCTAAAACTAATCAGAACATCACCTGTATCCATCACCAACTCCCCTTTTTTCTGAAAATGTTACATAGTAAAATCTTTATTATACAAAGTTCAGATACCCAATTTATATTTTTTGTTACATAATACTATAGACAATTTACTTATATCGTTACATTTTCATCAATTAAACTCTGTAGAATCCTTTAAATCCCGGTATTACAGATATGTTACATCATTTTGTTACATTTTTCATTTCAAGTATATTAATAACGGCTGTGATTACATGCAATTACAGCCGTTACAATTCATATTAATGTCCAGCTTTGGATTTGACCTCAGCAAGCTCTGCAATTTTATGGTATCCAAGTGCATTTCCCATCTGAGAATCCTTGGCCAGCTCCAATTTTAATACTTCGGAAACAGCTTTCAAATAGTCATACATGTCTATACTGCCGCCACCAGATGCAAAAACAGTATTGAAATATGCAATTATATCAGTCCACTTTTTAGTAATTTCATTAAGTACCTTCTCTGCTCTGTCTTTCTTGATATCTTCAATATCCCTGGAAAAATCAAGCTGCTGCCTGTTAAAATATATCTTTCCGGTTTCAATTAATCTAAGCAAGCTGCTGTATATAAGTTCAGTACCATATTTTTCTTTAAATAGAGTACTAACATCATTTTCTATCTGAAACATTCCCCCATCAATAGTACCTGAAAATTCAGGTACATATTGTGGAAATCCATTATCATCTATTCTGAAGACAGCATAATCTACAGTTTTTCCTCCCCAGTCTATAAGCCCAATATAGCTTCCTGGAATGGAATACTTTTTTATATTCTCCCATACGGCTGCATAGATAGCTGCAAGGCCTTGTGGTACAAGTTCAACTCGTTGAAATTTTATATGTTTTTTTATATTATATTTAGGTACTTCAACGGTCAGGTCGTAATTCAAAAGCATATTTTTAAATATGTCTTTTTGTTGGCTGAAGCTTGAAATTGGCAATCCTGATACCAGAAATATATCTCCTTCTTTTTCAGGAAGTAATATGGAAGATGCTGCTGCCAGACATATTTTATTTTCTATACTATTACATTTATTATCCAGAAAAGTTGATCTGACATTTCTTTCATTTATTGCAGCATTACCAACTTTGAATTTCTCCTTGTACTTACCATTTGAAATAGTTATATAGAGGTTATTTTCAATACCACTATTCCCAGTCTGATTCGAAAAAAATTTTCTGATATCATCATCTACTTCTGCAGATTTATCCTGAGCTATAACCGAGGGAAAGCATACTTTCTTTCCGTTGTCGGCTACACCCTTTGTATATTTATATCCCAGATCCAATCCTATCTTATACATACATGTCCTCCTTCTTAAAATATATTTTCTCTTTTTGAAAGTTCTGAAATTATATGAATTGAATTTAGCATTATATCCTCCTGCATAAAACTAGGAAAAGATATATACTGCCTGAAATAATTATAAATTGGATGATCCTCTTTAAGGTTTTGTATATATTGAAGGGCATTATCTGCCATTTCAATATCATCCGGCTCATTTATAATTTCTTTAAATTTCTTATCTCCAATCAATACCAAACCTGAAAACCCTCTTATAAAATTCAAATAGAACTGTTCAAAATTAGTAGTACCATGTGATTGCAAATACAGGTGTGTCCTTTGAATTGCCTTGTCAAGAATGACTTGATTCTTCTTCGATAATTCTGTTTTCATGATATGTTTACCTTCCTACAGATATTTTTCTCTTTAACATAATATCCGTATACATATATTATACCAGCCTTGCTGTTTTAAATCTAACCAAAACAAGCCAAAACCGGTTTATGTATACAAAAATTTATGGGACTTTTATAAGAAAGCCCCATAAATATACTTCCTATTTAGTTAGGCTTGTTACAGATACATCTTCTCCCCTATACTTTGACATTACAGCATTGGTTATAGCTGCTCTTGCCTCCCTTGAAATAGGATATACAACATTTTTTCTTGAACCATTTTTCCTTAGCCTGGTTGGAAATCCAAGGAAAATCCCATTGTCTCCATTAACAATCCTTATATCATCTAGTCTTATACTATTGTCCAGAGTAACTGCCACATAAGCAAGTATTCTGTTATTGGGATTGTCCTTTAAAAGAGAACCCGATTTTGATATTCTAATATTTGATATTTCCAAAATTCTACCACTCCTTATATAAGCTTTTATGTTCTTATACAGAATAGCATATATAAGGCATATAAATTATGCTTCATAATTTATATATTCTTTGGGTAATTTCTTGGTATTTTTCTCGGTACTTTTTTGAAAAAAATTTTAAAAAAATAAGACCTGCCATTACAAGCAGATCTTATTTTCTAGTTTAATTTTCTCTGTTTCAATTTTTCTTTAAATTCTTCAATGGAGTTACTCTTAATCACATCCTCAAATAAAAAATTTAAAGTATCTTCATCTTCTATTTTTTTTATTCTGGACATATAAGACGTATCAGAAAATTTAATCCCAAGCAATTTTTCCAATCCTTGTAATAATCCTTCTTTGCGTCCTTTTTCAATTCCTTTTTGCTCTACTGCCGGGTCATAGAAAGTTTTAAGCATCCTACTCACCTCTTCACTATAATTTTTAGGTGGAAATTTTTATAATCCAATTTGTAGTCTTTGCCAATAAGTATAATCATAACTATAAACCATATAATTATATTTAATATAATAAGAAATTTTAACATATTTTTTCATCTCCATGTTTATTTCTTTTATTTTTTGATATAATAAATATAAATAAGAATAAGGAAGTCATTGACTTTTAGAAATAGTAGATAATTAATTTAAGTAGATAGACAGTGGCAGCTGTCTATTTTCTTTTATCTGTAGTATTTATTTTTATATGGAAATTACCAATCTGTACATCCACTTCGATTGATCGTTTGCCATTACATATTATAAATAAGCCTATCACTATTGTTATAGACAGGATTATCTTATCTATATAATTCACATTCGATCACCCCCTCATTAGTTAAAACCAATGACTTCCCACGTATTTTAATGAGAGGGAATTATCTACTACATATAAAGTATATCACAGAAAAGGAGCATATGAATAGCTACCTTTTCTATGATTTTTGCCATATAAAACTTAAAAAAGGGTTAAATCTCTAGGTTTATCTTTTCGTTGTATATATAACTTTTACCAGTTACATTTCCCAATACCATTCTTTGACAAATATATACTTGCCTTTTTCAGGTAAATAAAATACATATAGTGATTCAGCCTTAGCTCCACAATCTGTACCCCACGTATCACAATTACTGTTAATCTTATGTCCTCTTACAGTAAATGTATCACTTATCTCATATTCTCCACAGTCACATTCAGGTTTTGCTATGTTATTTAAATTTTCACCTTCAATAAACTCATATTCTTGTCCATAATCATCATAATCATTAGTGAACTACCACCACTTATAGAAGTGGATGGCTTCTTAGCCAATATTCCTAACGGAACAAGTTTACCTAAGCTCTAAAGGTCGAACCAACCTCAGCGTATTACCAAAATTATATGGCTAATTTCAGCAGATTTTTACTGGCGTTTATATCCCTGTCATGGTGTGTGCCGCATTTAGGGCAAATCCATTCCCTGAGTGCCAGATTTTTCACCTCTCTATTCTTATATCCACAAACTGAACATAATTGACTACTTGCATAATTACCGGGTGCTACTATTATTTTTCTGCCGTACCACTCGGCTTTGTATTCCAGCATTCTTCTGAATTCACTCCAGCTTGCTTCGCTT
>NZ_JBHMIY010000061.1:0-8009 GCF_042436595.1 Clostridium sp. MT-14 | reverse complement strand
GCATAAAAACAGGTCATTTTTAAAAAATAAATTAACATGCAGATTTATACTATGCTGGACTCAGGTTAAGGTTGGAGGTAATAAAAATGGTGGTAAGGAGAAAAAAAGGAGGCCTTTCATATATTCTGGCTGTTGTCCTGATGCTGTATATAACAGTTAAGCTCATTTCAAGTTTTGAATACGTAGCATATGAATTCAAGGAGCTTTTAGTAGATACCAATACTCAGGTAATATACATAGATGAAAATAACGAGTAAGGGGTGGTCATATGAGAATATACACGAGGGGCTCACCTTGGTGTAAATAAATATAAGGAGGATATATAGATGAGTATATCTGCTATGAAAAAGAGAAAATCCAAGAAAGGCGGACTTTCAACCATAATAGCTTCTGTGTTTATGGTTCTTTTGACTATATATGTGTTCACTTCAGCCATTCACCCAACAGCAGTTGCAATAAAAGATCAGGGGCAGGATGCAGGACAAGCCATAGTTGAAGAGAAAGCCAACATTATAGCTGATTTTCTTCCTACTACATTCGTAGATCCAACAAATGCTGGAGAGTAAATAATTAAAAAAGACCTCTAACCAGGTCTTTTTTAGTAAAAATAGTAATGATATTTATACGACAGATAAGGTGGTGATCTTTTGAATAAAAGAGGAGGGCTTTCAGTTATACTGGCATCCATAGTAGTTTTATTTGTACTTTCAAACATAGTTTTAAATATATTTATAGGGTTGTCTGAGATAAATACAGTAGGGAATTTGCACGGTATTATACAGACGGAAGCTGATACTGCAGCCAATAGCAAAAAGGTTGATGGAGCAATATATCAGTTTTTTGACAGGGATGTTAAGGGATATCTTCCAGTTTTAAAAGAGTACACTACTATTTACACTGTGTATGAATACAAAGATGGTTCTATTACGGAAGTTGGCAAGACATATGGAAGTGGCAGTTTCAATATGGAACTGAAAACAGGTCAAATCCTTAAGATAACCATCAGGCAGGATAATGTATCCACCCTTCAGAAAATGAACAACTTGTTTACCGGTGAAGATTTACAGGGCAGAATAATTGTATCAGGAAAGAGGGTGGTAAATTGAAAATCAATAAAAAAAGAAGCAAAGGAAGCGCTCCCGGTTTCATATTGATGGGTATGTTTTTTATTATATTTTTTATTGACTGCTACCTCGTAATGAGTCATTATGCACACATAAGAAATGAAAAATATATAATAAGCAGCAGGATAGAAAGTTCATATAAGCAGCCTGTGAATACATATCAAAATGATTTTGAGCAGTTCTGTGCAACGAGAGATTTTATAAATTCAAGCTATGGGCCATCGGAAGTGTATATCATATCACCTGCAGGTTCAGCTTTTAATGTTGATTATATTGCAGGTTCGTCAAAAACACCTCTAAACAGCAGCCCAATGGATGCTAAAAGTATAATTGCCATACTCCAGGGAAAAATTGAAGATGACGTCCAGATGGAGAAAATCAAAAATTATTTGAATTCAAATCCTGAAAATGTTCTAGTCTTTTACAAATTCAAAAACAGTTCAGTTAATATTAAAAAATCTTTCAATATCCATAAATAACCTAAATTCAACATATATCAAAATGTATAAATAAGGAAGTGTAAAAATGATTCTTTTAGAGATTTTATTTTTGCTTGCCATGACTTATGCCGCAGTTTGTGACTGGAAGGACAGAATTGTATATACAAAAACATGGATTGCAGCTTCAATTATTTCATTGTCCATAGCTTTACTCAAAGGATACAGCATACATAAGATGCTTGCCTATTCCCTATGGTTCTGTTTATTTTTGATTATCATGGATATAGTATGCACGATAATATACAAAATTAAGGACAGGCCATTTCTTGTAAATAGAAATTTAAATGCAGTGGAGGCAGTTGAGAAGGCCGAAGACAATCCGACGCAGGAAAATATAGATATGGCCAGAGGATTTGTGTTTGATTCCGGAAACGAAAAAATCCTAAGTTCTAGGTTGGACAAACTGCAGCAGGAATTAAACAAATTCATATCTCAAATTGAGCTTGTCAATAGATGCTCTGAAAAGGTAGCACTTGCCGAGATAAGCAATACTGGAGCTGATTTATATACGGCAGGTGCATTTCTTTCATGCAGTACCAAGAGTATTCCAAAGAAGTTCAGAAGAAATTTTTATAGGAGAATAAAGAAACTTGGGCTTTATAGGAAAATAAAAGAACTTCCAGACAAAATAGTTGATGAAAAATGTTATGGGATAGGATGGGGGGATATAAAAATATCTCCGGCAGTAACGCTTTTTTACGGCAGCCACGGTGCTTTTATAATGCTTTTGGTATTAATTCTCTCACTGCTGAGCCAGAGATTTATAAAACAGGACGATGACAGCATACCACTTGTAACATATATGGCCATAGGCTGTGTAATAGCATTTTTTATTAATTTATAAAGAGGTGGCTTATAGAATATGAATATTTCAGAAAGAGTCAAAGAGAAAATCAAACTTGTAATATCATCCATCGTAGTACTTCTTTTAGTTGTTGCTGTCTCATCGGTACTATCCCGAAATGTTTCAGGCAAAGTCAATGTGGAAGTGGTAGGCGATTCAATGCAGCCGACACTTCACTCGGGAGAAAAACTCACTGCAGATAAGGACATTACCCAAATAAATAGGGGAGACATAATAATATTCAAATCAGTTGATGATAATAAGGTCCTTATAAAAAGAGTTGTGGGACTTCCGGGAGAAAAAATAAGAATCCAGAATGAAAAGATTTTTATAAATAATAAGGAACTCGCAGAACCTTACCTTAAAGAAAAAATGAACTCAGCTATGGACAAATATTTACCTGTAGATATGTTAATTCCAATTGAAGTATATTACGTCATGGGGGACAACAGGAACAACAGCAACGACAGCAGAAATTTCGGGGTTGTACCCATGAAATCCATAATTGGCAAAATTGAAAAGTAAAGTAACAGAAAGGAGGACATAGTGTTGTGATAAATTTAAAAAGCAGGAAAAAGGAAATTGGAATAGTGCTTGCAACATCTGCCGTATGGATTGGAATTATAGGTGCCACTTTCTATATTACAGGTTCCGTACCTTCACTAAAAGGTAAATATGTGTACAGTGTCAAAGCCGCAAAAAATATAACGGCAGGCAGTATTGTAAAACAATCGGATCTTAAAATTGTTAAAGACTCCATTTACAACAAGGTACCTACTTCATATGGCTATAATGAGACAAAATCCATAGTCGGGAAAATAACAGACAGGAACATATACAAGAATGAAAACATTAAAAAGGATGATATATCCGAGCCCACAAACGGTTTAAGGCCATGTACTCTTTCTGTATCGTTGGATACTTTAAGCGATAATTCCATAACATCGGGTGATTATGTGGATGTCATAGTGAACTATAAGGAAAAAGGCAGAAAACCGGATATCATAGTGTCTAAGGCGTTGGTTTCAAAAGTTGTTGATTCCACGGGAGAGCCAATGTCAGATCAGAAAACATCAGATCAAAAACAGATACCAGCCCATCTTACTGTTCTCGTAAATAATTCCGACATTTTATCTATTGAAGATGCAAAAAAGATAGCTTCCTTTAGTTTCTACAAATATCCATCTCAAAATACAGCTGCATCCAAGGTTATGTATATTCCATCATGGGATAAGCCGGTACCGTCACCTGCCCAACAAAGTTCAGATAGTGCAGTACAAAAATAAGATTTTTAATTAGGAGTGAGAATATAATGAAAAAATTAAAGCTATGGAAAAACATGTGGGTTTCAACTCTAATAATTTACATCATAGGTTTGCTGGGGCTTTTTAAAATAAAATGTATATTTCCAACTTTCGAAAGCTTTTTGTCTATAGCGGAAATTTCACTTGTATTAAGTGGTTGGATGATGATTTTTTGGTTCTCTGTGAAACTTATATTAAAAGTACATATAAGCTTTAGAGACTCCATGAAGAAATTAATTAACTCTTTAATAATGCCTTATTTTGGATTGGGATATATAATATTTCTTTGCGGTAATGATTTTTCTTTTAATGGAATGATGAAACTATTTTTCATAACATTAGTTATTCTTTGTATTCCTATTTTCATAAACGCATTAATTTGGCTGAAAAGTCATGTGAATTTCAAAGGAGAGATAAATGAAAGTGAGAGAAAATCATAGTGTAAAATGTATTAATTTTAGAAGAGGAGATGAAATCATATGTCGTTGGATAAACTTCTAAATTCAATAAAGGACATTATGCTGTCGGATAATTCGGATATTGAAAATCTCAATGAACTCATCAAGCTGGCATCTGCAGGAGATTTAAAAAGCAAGAATATGCTTAAAGTTTATATAAAAAAATACCTTGCTGATATTTTGGATAAGGAACATTCTACTGTAGATGGTTATATAAAGCAGTATCACATAAATTATTTTGAACCCGTATATAAAGGTGATGATAGGGATTATGGCAGGGTAATAAATTCTATCTGTATTTCCGGTAATTCAGATAGAGATAAAAAAATTGATTTGCTCATACAGATAATATACCAGGAACTATATGGCCTTTCAGTAATAGATCCATACAGTTATGGAGATATGGAGGGACTCAATGAGATAAATGTAAACAGTGCGGATTTTATAAGTTTTCAGGTAAATGGAAAGAGGGAGAGGGTAAAAAATCTATATTTTAAAGATAATAGGACATGTTTTGAGATCATAAAAAAGAGCATATCAAACTCCAGTGATGACGACTTAAGGCCGAACAATCCAGAAATAATATGTGACAACTTGAGCGGTGCAAGAGTAACGGCACTCATACCTCCATACAGCAGGGAACCTTCCTTAAATTTAAGGTATGAAGATTATAAATATATATCAAGCGAGAATTTAATCGTGGAAGGTACCTCAACAAAGCAGCTGGAAAGATTTATGGATATAATTATGAAAAGCAGACCCAACATACTTGTAGTTGGTCCCCAGAGTGCAGGAAAGACAACTTACCTTCTAAGACTTATATCTTCCATACCGGACAATTTGACACTTCTTACTATGGAATCATCTTTTGAACTTGCCATAAGAAAATATTTTCCGGATAAAGACGTCAAAAATTTAAAATTCCTGAACATAAAATCACCGATGGACTGCTTTAAAACCGGGCTTAGGCTTGGCCGTGACATTATGATAGATGGAGAAGTGAGGACACCTGAGGAGGCTTATATAACACTCCAGGCAATGACAAGACAAAATAGGGGCAGCCTAGGAAGCTTTCATACATCATCTATAAAAAATTTCATACCGGACTACAAAAATATGCTCATGCAAAACAATTCATACAAGAGCGAAGAATCTGCACTTTACGATATAGCAAGGGCGGTTGATATAGTTATATTCATAGCGCTGAACCTGGCCACAGGAAAAAGATATATACAGGAGGTTACTGAAGTAATCTTCAGACCTGAAAATTACCATATGCCATATGAATTGAATCCAATGTTTGAACGTAGAGAAGGAAATCTTGCCCTGATCAATCCAATATCCCAGGATTACTTAAATGAAGCTTTCAGTTTTGGCTTTACGGAAAAGTATATGGAAGAATTAAAGGCATTGTATGGTGAATGTGGAATAGATATGGGGTGCTTAAAATGATATTGAATAAAAAGACACTTACTTTGAAGTTGAACCTTTTCAGGAAAGATGCGTCAAGGCTTTCATCGGTGCTTGTCGGGATATATTGTATTGCAGTTTTGATTGCTTTTACGCTTATCATGCTACTCGACACCATATGGTACCTTAAACTTGTCTACATTGTATTTGCATTTGTACTGCCTGTTCTTGTCGGTGATTATATTATAAATTTCATGACATACAGGGTAATAAAAAAGATACCGAACAGCCTGGAGGAATTCCAGTACAACTTAAACAAATCATTTAAAATTGATACTGCAATAAAGGCCACATCTGAAAATTTGAAAGGACATATAAAAAGACCTTTTCAGATCCTATATTACAACCTCTCCAGAAATTCAAATACTGCTTTCGATGATTTCAAAAAAACATTCAATGATAAAAATATAAATGCCTTTTCCGAACTTCTAAAGGCTTATGTTGTCTATGGAGGTGACCTCAAGGAACTGAACAACCAGATAAGCAATCTCATTGTGAAAATGAGGGAAGAAAACATGTTTGCAGAAAAAGCCAGGGAAAAATTTTTGAAGTACAAGCTGGGAGCTCTATTCATGGTGGTGATAACTCTGCTAATGCAGAAATATATGAATGTAATTGTACCTGAAATAGGTCAATCACAAAATCCGCTTGATTCCATGAAATATGTATTTGTAGTCATATTTTACATAATATATTTTTTCTCAATGGACTTTTTAAGAAAGCTATAGGAGGGAGTCAATATGTCAAACAGTATAGGAAATTTATTTATTCTGGCAATTATAATAGCATGTTATGCCAGCTATTTACTTGATGCGAAGAATTTATTCAAAAACAAACTTTTGAAAAAAATTGTAAGGAAGGTACTTCCAAAACACAAGGATAAGGAATACAAGATTCTAGACAATCTGCTGGCTAAGTCTTCCCTTGACATGGCTGTACTGGATCTATATGTCATAAAAACAATTGCATTTATGGCAGCCTCTCTTCTTTTGTTCATGGTATTTATAACAAACACTCAGGTAAAGCAGAGGCAGGTATTTGAAACACCAGTATATTCGACTTATTCCCAAAATGATTTTCACAACAATCCTTCTACAAGACTCAAGAATTTCAATCTAATGAAAGTCCATGTTGATATCACTGGAATAAACAATAATGATGCAGGTTTTGAAGCAGTGAAAAGTGTATTATCAAAATATGGAGATGTAGATTCGGACAGGATCAATGACAGTTCATCAGTTGCCCTAAAAGATGCAGTATCTCTAAAGCCTTTGTATTCTGTTTCAAGAAAAATAAGATATGGTCTGTGGGCGGTAGTGTTCTTCTTTGTGCCTGATTTACTTTTAAAACTGTACTCCATTGTGATAGTGAGGAGAAAAGAAGAAGAGGTATACAACCTTGTCAATCTCCTGGTAATGGTGGGCAGCAATCCCAATGTGACTTCAAGGAACATGCTCAAGGCTCTGATAGACAATTCTCACTATTTGAAACCGTACCTTGTTGAATTTGAAACAAATTATCTTGTAGGCAGGGATGCCGCTTATGAGAAGTTTTTAAATGATGAAAGATACAAGTGCATATCAAAGATAATATCGGCACTGAGGCAGGTAGAGGAAAGTGATAAAACCTCCGCAGTCCATAATTTAAAGAGCGGAAATGAAAGCATTGAAAAATCAAGGAAATTAAACTTTGAGAATAAGATAGAAAAAAAGGAAGGCATTGCATTTGCCATATTTGTTGTAGGTGTATGTATTTTGATAAAGATTATTTTTGACATATCCATAGCTGGGATTTCCAATATGGGTAATATGAAAGTATGAACATTAAGATATGAAAAGGCTTATAAAGTTATTGTATTATATAGGCCTTTTTATTTATTCTTTTATAAAAATTATTCACCAAGTAAAAGCCAATTAAGAGATACATTAAGTGCTTTGGCGATTCCAATTACTTCATAATCAGCTACAAATCTGTCACCGGATTCAATTCTTGAAATGGATATTCTATCAAGCTTTATATTCATTAATTCTAATTTTGCAGCTAAGTCTCCTTGAGTCAGGGGAGGATTAAACATGTTACGGGCTTTTTTAACTCTAGTACCTATTACATTTTTGCTTCCCTTATACCAGTATATTTTCAAAGTAGTTCACCGCCTAATGTGCTAAAGATTAACTTTTAAATTGATTTTACATTTTTATATTGATACAATGTTGCTAAAGATGAACATTAAATAAAAAGGTTAGCAATAAATTTAGTAGTACCTTATTTAGGAAAATAGCCGAGAATCCTCCCATTTTCAAAGGGGAGAT
>NZ_JBHMIY010000060.1:0-8629 GCF_042436595.1 Clostridium sp. MT-14 | reverse complement strand
TGACTAAGAAGCCATCCACTTCTATAAGTGGTGGTAGTTCACATATAGTTAGTAAATAGCAATCTTAAAATAAAATATACACAATTTAATATAAAAGTGGTATTATTAATTTTATCCGATGACTACTATTGCTTTAATAGACAAATCAGCATAAATCTAAGGATTATTTTATTAAATATTAGGAAGTGAATTTATTGGAAAGCAAAGTAATTGAAAATTTAAAAAAAATAGTAGGAGACGATTATGTTACAAACAGCTTGTCACAGATACAAAATTATTTAACTGATGAAACTGAATCCTTAATCCGGCTTCAACCACCGGAGGATTGCGTCCTGGTTAAACCAAGTTCTCCCAAAGAGATATCCTGCATATTAAAATACGCTAATAATTTCCTTATACCTGTGGTTCCAAGAGGAGGTGGCACCGGAGTATGTGGTGGAGCCGTTCCTATAAAACCCAGCATAATTTTATCTCTTGAAAGATTGAATAAAATAATTGAACTGGATAAAAAAAATCTGATGATCACAGTGGAAGCAGGAGCAACTCTGTCAGATTTACTCGAATCATTAAATAAACAGGATAAATTATTTTTCCCCATACATCCCGGAGATGAAGGTGCCCAAATAGGCGGTATGGTTATGGAAAATGCTGGAGGTACAAAAGCTGTAAAGCATGGAATTATGCGAAACCACGTCAAATCTTTAGAAGTAGTTCTCCCTACAGGAGAAATAGTAACTTTAGGCGGAAAACTTGTAAAAAATAACATGGGTTATGATCTGCTCAGCATGATGATTGGAAGTGAAGGAACTCTTGGTGTAATTACAAAAGTCACTTTAAAGCTCTATGCAAAGAACAAGTACACGGGAACTCTATTGATATCATTTGACGACAGGCGTGATGCCTGTGATTCAGTACCTACGATACTTCAAGAGGGAATAACGCCCTTAGCCGTAGAATACATGGACAGACTTATCTCACAAAGAGCTGCTGAAGATCTCGGAACTACATGGCCTGCTGTTAAAGGCTCCGTAGATTTGATGTTTATGCTTGATGGGAAAACTGAAGATGAACTGTATTCTGATAGTGAAAAAATTGTAGAGATATGTGAAAATCACAATGCAGTAGACAGTATTATAGCAGAGACTTCAAAAGAACAAAAGAAACTTTTGGATATAAGAAGTAATGCTTATACACCTTTTAAAGATCATGTAGCAGATGGACTGGATATGGCTGTTCCACCTTCATCAGTACCGGACTTTTTTGATGATATAACCTCCCTGGCGGAAAAATACAACACCACAATCCCAGCAGTAGGTCATATAGCAGATGGAAATATACATAATTTCATACTCAGTGTCAACGGAAAACTACCATCTTATTATGAAGAATTCAAACAGCAAATGTATAAAATTGCCCTAAAATATGGTGGAACAATAACAGCTGAACACGGAACTGGAAAGACCAGGAAAAAATATATGCCCCTTCAATTTACTGAAAGGGAGATTGAAATTATGAAGGGTGTAAAAAAAGCTTTTGATCCGAATGGTATATTAAATCCAGGTACTATAATCGATTAAGATGTAAATTAAAAATACTCTTTCTATACAAGTATGAAAGAGTATTTTTAATTTTATTCCATAATGGTTTTTTCTATGTTATTTCCCCTGTAGGTTATCCAGTCGCTCCAGCTGCCGCTGTATAGTTTAGCCCTTATACCAATTTCATCCAGTAATAAAAAATTAAAAGTTCCGTCTATACCTGAGCCACAGTATACTATCACTTCTTTTTTGCCATAGGCATCTTTAAATTTTTCTTTTAAATAACCAATATCCTTAATAGTATTATCTTGGTTTAGATTTTCTTTCCAATAATAATTTACCGCTCCCGGTATATGTCCTGCTATTTTATCTATGGGTTCATTTTCGCCTCTATATCTTATAGGAGTTCTCGAATCTATTATCATCCATTTATCATCGTACTTTATCCTATTCACATAGTTCATATCAACCCTCATATCTTCATTCACATTTGACTGAAAAGTGCCTTTCTTAGAAGACTTTACCATATCTTTAGAAAGATTATTTCCATCATTCACCCACTTGTCTATTCCTCCATCTAAGACATAGTTAAACTTATGCCCCATGTAATATCTCAACATCCAGCAAAACCTTGCCGCATCAGCAATTTTATAATCATCATAAGCCACTACCACGGTATCATCATCTATCCCTAAATTCTCCACGGTATTTTTAAACTCATCAACTTCCGGAAGAGGATCTCTTCCCCCATGTTCTCCTGGTGTTGAAGAAAGATCAGTACTCAAATTCACAAATAAAGCTCCCTCTATATGTGATTTTTTATAGGCATTTCGCCCATACTCTTTATCCAACAAATCTCCCCTACAATCCACAATCACTAAATTGTCATCTTTTAAATGCTCTCCAAGCCATTTAGTAGTAACAAAATTTTTCATTTAATCTCCTCCATATTATATAAATTCACTTCATTACCCTCTATCTAGATTTTCGCCTATTATCGATTTAACCATTAAAGGTAAATTTCTTTTCTGATTAGCACTTAAAAACTTTACATCAATAGGTTTATCAATTATCATTCTTACTCGAGCAGGTACAAATTTTTTCCCCCTGTTGTCTTCAAATATTTTATGGCTGCCATCAATGGCTACAGGTACTATGGGTATGCCAGATCTGATTGCAAGTTTAAAACTTCCCCTTTTAAATTCAAGCATCTCATGACATTTACTTATAGTACCTTCTGGGAATATAACCATGGAGTATCCTTTTTTTAGATTGTCTATTCCCTCATCAATAGCCTTTGCAGACTCTCTTATATTTTTTCTATTCATAAACACACAGTGAATTTTTTTCATTCCCTCCCTAATAATAGGTATTTTCAGCAGTTCATTCTTTGCAATAAATCCCATGGGCTTATGAATATAAGCAAGTATTATAAAAGGATCAAAATTTCCCTGATGATTTGAAACAAACAGATAATTTCTCTCTGTCAGTTTTTCATTCCCAATTACATCCACTTTAACCCCAATTCTATCTAATATATTTTTTGCCCATCTTGATACGATTTTTGATATACGTTCATCTGCTTCTTTTCTAGGAAAATTTTTATAAACGGATTTGATCCTTAACTCAAGATAAAAAGTATAAAATACATAAAATGTAAAATACAGATATAAAAATACAGTTCTCATTCTTTTTTTCCTTACTATAAAATATAATTAACAATAATATTATACCATTTTTCTTTAAAAAAAAGATGGATTTATTTATGAAAACATCCATCCTCCTCTTTATTATAATTTTTGAACAGTTTTAGAACCATGTTCTCTACAGTGCACCCATCCTGCATATTCAGGGTCCTTCTTATTTCTCTTCAGAACCTCTCTTTCACCTAAGTATTTTTTCGCATCATAGCCATATACTTTTCTATCTTCACCTATGGGACAAACTTTTATGCAAACTCCACAGGGATAGCAAAATGCACTTTTAAGCTCAGCATGATATGCTGCACATTTTTTCTTATCCATATCTGCAATAAGATTTTCCGTAGTCTTAAAAGAAGATGTAGGGCAGCATTTTCTACACATTTCACATTTAATACACAGATCTTTTTTCAAAACCGGATCAGGTGGAAGCAGAGCATTTGTTAAAACAGATACCAACCTTACCCTGGGACCAAATTCCTTGGTTATGAGAGTATGATTATATCCAATTGTCCCAAGTCCTGCATATTTCCCCGCCAATACTTGAGAAAAAGCTGCAGCTGGTTTTTCTATGAGGACAGAAATATCCCCATAACAATCTCTTGGAAAAAAGAATGCCTGTTTCTTTTGTACATTCAAATAATTTGAAATTTTATAGGCAGCTTCATCCAGAATCCTGTTAGCTGTATTATATAATTCAGAATACACAACAGAAGGGGTTGTCTCAAGCATAGGTAAATATATCTGCGTGCCAAGTACAATTACACTTTTTACTTCAGGCCATATGTTTTGCGGATAATATTCTGGATCTGTTTCGCCGTATTTTTCCCATCTTTCCACAGGTGCAAATCCAATAAGGTTCATCTGTAACTTCTTCGCCATATTTATAATATTAAATTTTAACTGATAACTTTTGTTTGAAAAATTTAGCATAATTGTCACCTCGTAAATTTTAAATAAGTTCATTCAAAAAAGCCAAGCTTCTTAAAATATAGTAAAATAATACATCAACTACTATACTTAAAAGCTTAGCCTTTAGTTTTTCTAATCAGCTAACATATAACAATTTCTATTGATTTATAATATATGGCACTTCAATCTATTTGTCAACTGTTTATCTTAAAAAACTTGTACAAAATCATTGAAGATATAGTTGGTTAAGAATAAAATAATAACATGCGGATAATGATATAAATATTTTAATTTCAAATATATTATGGGAAGCGATAAATTTTATGTTGACAAATTTATTTAAAGGAATACTTATAGGATTGATAACAGGTATGCCCTTAGGGCCCATCGGAGCTCTATGTCTTAAAAATACCCTGACTTTTGGACGTAGATATGGTTTAATTTCTGGACTTGGATCAGCATTTACAGATAGTATTTACGCCTATCTCGCTGTCATGGGTTTCATGTTGATTGAAAGATTTATTGTGTTACACGAAGAATATCTTCGTATTCTAGGAGGACTCATATTAATTTGTTCCGGTGCTTATCCTTTCGTACATAAGAAGCAAAATAGTGTTTTAAATAAAAACATAGAAGAAATTAATGAAAAAAATACTTCAGCATATCATCACTTATTATTCAGGGCATTTACTTCTACATTTTTAATATCTCTGGCAAATCCGACTACTATTTTTGCGTTCATAGTTATATTTACAGGACTGCATTTATCAAATTTAAAAATAAGCCCCATGAATAAACCTTTTTTAATTCTAGGTGTATTTACAGGGAGCATGATTTGGTGGTTTGTGCTAGTTTTTACAGCAGGTAAATTCACAACTAAACTTAAAATGAAAAACAAATCACTTATAAATAGAATATTAAATTCCGTAATAATATTGGGAGGAGTAGTAATATTTTTAAGTGCTTTTAACCATTTTAGCCTTAGAAAACTCACACTATTAAATTCAAAATTACTTAAACTATTTTTTAACATCAAATCCAGAATACCTTTCTATAAATATAAATAGAAAGCTATCTTTTTATTCCATATTGTTTTCAAAAAATTTTGGATTTAAAACCCCTTCCTCTCACTTCACTTGCATCCATAATAGACATAACTGCGTTAGCATCTAAATTATGGATAAATCTTTTGGCCTCTTCTACTTGTCTGGAATTCATTATGGAATATATGATCTTTTTTTGAGTTCCAGTATATGCTCCTTCGCCATAAAGGTAAGTAACTCCCCTTCCAAGTTTTTCTACTATAGCTTTTTCTACATCCTCAGTATTACTAGTCACTATAAACATTATTTTTCCCTTATCAAATCCCTCAATCATCTTGTCAACTACTACAGAATACATATACATGGATATCAATGTATATAGGGCAATAGGCAAATTCCCTATAATCATACCTATTGACACTATCACCGCATTGATCCCAAATCCAATTCTTCCTATGGAAATTCCATATTTCTTCTTTACTGCCACCGCTATTATATCTGTGCCACCTTGAGATGCTCTGCATTTGAATACAATTCCAGCCCCAACTCCCGTAAGCATTCCACTGCACAATGCCGATAGAAGTGGATCCGGCAGATAATAAAAATTGTGCACCGTCCTGGTAAAAATTAAAGACAAAGACATGGCTGCCATGCCTATAAAGCTAAAAATTCCAAACCTCCTATCCACGGTTTTAAATCCTACCATAAATATGGGAATGTTTATTGCTATAACAAAATACCCTGAAGGTATTCCCGTTAAATATTGAAATATAATTGCAACACCCGATACTCCACCGCTTAAAAATTTATGGGGTATGATAAACATATTGACTCCAATGGAATATACGACATTTCCTATAATAATTATCAGTATTCTCAATATAATACTTTTTACATTTTTCATATTATTTCTCCATAATCAATAACTTAACTCTATACAGCTGATTTTTCCCATTTTTAATCTCCACTGCAATAGATTATATTGCATATTATTTTAGGTTTAGTAAAATAATTGACACATTAAAAGAGCATTCAGAATAAAATATTATGAAAAGTAATAGCATGAGGAGATTTTAAAGTGCTTTATTTTAATTACCCTGATGACTCCAATTATACATTTAATATTGACGAAAATTGTTTAAAATTCTATAGAAATGATACAGATACCGATTCTGTAAAATTAAGCGAGCAAAAATTATCACCTATTAATTTTAGCATAAATTATCCAGTAATATCAAATGAAAAAGAAATAGAATCCCTTACAAAAATCAATAATCTTATTGCAGATGAAGTAAGCAAACTCTTTAGGAGTCAAGTTCTGCTTCCTGAAATTGTCGACTTTCATGATATACTTGGAAACTATGAAGTAACGCTAAATCAAAAAAATATTCTCAGTATACTTTTTAATATGGGTACTTATATAAACCATGCTGCCCACGGATATACAAAATACTCTTCTATAACAGCTAACACTGAAACAGGACAGGTATATGAGTTTAGTGATCTATTTAATCCTAAAGTATATTATACTAAAGTTTTAAACGATCTGGCAATGCAGTATATTAAAGAAAATAATATTGATTTAATAAGTGAATATAAAGGCATAACAGAAGATCAACAGTATTATCTAACTCCTGAAAATCTTGTATTGTATTATCAAATTTACGAATACACACCTTATGTATACGGGCTTTTCAAAATAGAAATCCCATACAATAAAATAACCAATATTATAAGCCCCACAGGTCCCATAGCTAGGCTTACTAGATCGACTGATCCTTAGGTTCAGGTGGAGTTTACATGTAAAAAGAGGGATAGCCATAATGTCACATATAAGAAAAATATCCGGCAGAGAATTGAGAAAGATGCTTGAAAGCAAATTTCCTCCACTTCTAATTGACGTTAGAACCCATAGGGAATTCCACAAAGGACATATAGACAGTAGCAAAAATATCCCCATTGAGAATTTTAAAGATATCATAAAAAAAATAAAACCAGATTTGAATTCTTCCATTGTAGTGTATTGCAAATGTGGTATAAAATCTGCAAAAGCCTCTCATATACTAAAAAAAATGGGATTCAAAAAAATTTACAATTTAGGTGGAATTGAAAACTGGCATCATAGACTTAAACGTTGATTTCATTAAAAAGGGAAATTAAGTTGTATGTCAATAAGAGCAGCTTAATTTCCCTAAAATTTCTTAACTGTATTAAATTCTTTAAAATACTATTCTACTATCATCAAATCTTTCGGATAATGATTTAATACTTCACAGCCATCTTCATTGGCAATTACCAAATCCTCTATTCTCACTCCCACTTCTCCCGGTATATAGATACCAGGCTCAATGGAAAAAATCTGTCCCGGCTGAACCACGTCGGTATTAGCTGAAGAAACATCCCCGAAATCATGATCCTCTATTCCTATAGAATGTCCTAATCTATGGGTGAAATATTTTCCGTAGCCTTTTTCTGTTATATAATCTCTAGCTGCAGCATCTATATCGCAAAACCTGACTCCTGCTTTAGCTTTTTCTATTCCCCTCTTATTTGCCTCTAAAACTATATTGTAAACTTCTCTACTGTGTTCTGGTGCATATTTATAGAAAACAGTTCTAGTCATATCTGAACAATAGGAATCTTTTTTACAGCCAATATCAATGACTACACTGTCTCCTTCTTTTACAGTTGAATCATCCATTACATGGTGTGGATCTGCTGCATTTGCGCCATAGCCTACAATTGGATCAAAGGAATGACCTTCTGCTCCCAGCTCTTCCCATATATCAGAAAGTATTTTCCCCATTTTCTTTTCAGAATACTTTTTTGGAATAAGCTTAATCATCCTGTCTATAGCAATATCATTTAACTTGGAAGAATTTCTCATCAATTCCTTTTCTTTTTCATCTTTACACATTCTCACCCTGTCAATAATTTCTGAAGCATTTACAAACGCACTTCCAGCTTTCAATTCCATTAATTTGATCAAAAAATGTGAAGCCCAATTTTTATCGATACCCATAGGTTTATCTTTTTCAACATATTTTGAAAGAATTTCTACAGGCTTCTGAACATCATTATAGTATATAATATCTACTCCTAAATCTTCACTTATAGGAAACAATTCATTTACAAATAATCTGTTGTTTCCCTTTAAGTTTACATAGAGTACCAACATCCTCTCGCCAGGCAAAATCCACTTTCCTGTAAGGTAGAATATAGCAGATGGATCTGAAATTATCATCTGAGGTAATTTTTCTTCCTCCATGAGCTTTAAAACTTTTTTAAGTCTTTCTTGTATCATTGTAAATCCACTCCTAGGTTAAATTATTATTTTTAATTTTCTATATTCAATAGAAGATTAAATTTCAACTTTCACTATTAAACTAACCCTGTTTAAATCCAGTCCTTTTTACAAAGTTATTCCAGATGGCAA
>NZ_JBHMIY010000059.1:0-8875 GCF_042436595.1 Clostridium sp. MT-14 | reverse complement strand
TGACTAAGAAGCCATCCACTTCTATAAGTGGTGGTAGTTCACAATAAGCATTGTGTAGTGTAAATTAGTGGAGGCTTAAAAATGAATTGTAAAATTGAAAAGATGACAGAAAAACAGTTGGAGAGTATCAATACAGGTAAAGCTGGATTTCAGATCGGATTACCTGCATGGCATGATGTGGTTTTGATGGAACACAGAAGTAAATCAGTTGGAATAAATTAGATGCATATAGTAAAAATTAACTTGATATTTATATAAATTAAGAACGAATAAAATATCCTAACATAGACTATTATATATATAATAGTCTATTGCTTTTATTTATTATAATAATTATATTGACATAATATAGATAATAGTCTATATTATATATAGATAATTATCTATATAAGGAGGTGACTTTATGAATTTGGATTATGAACCAAACGCAAAAATATTCAGGGCATTGTCAGATCAAAACAGGTTAAAAATTATTGACATACTTTCCTGCGGTGAAAAATGTGCCTGTGATTTACTGGAACATTTTGATTTTACACAGCCTACTCTATCACACCATATGAAAGTGCTTATGGACTGTAAACTTGTTAAGTGTAGAAAAGAAGGAGTCTGGAGTCACTATTCCTTGGATAATACTAATGCAAATAAGCTATTGCTGTTCTTGATGAATATTATAACAGACACTGAGGATTGTATCTGCAAAGGACATGGTGGTAGTGAATGTGAAACTGGCAATGAAGAATAAATTTATATTATAAGGAGAGATTTATATGAAAAAAATGATAATTTTTGATCCGGCAATGTGTTGTTCTACAGGAGTATGTGGACCTTCCATAGATCCGGAGTTGCTAAGAGTTTCTACTGTTATTAATACGCTTCAAAAAAAAGGTATATTGGTTGAAAGGTATAATTTGACCAGCAATCCTCAGATATTTGTAGACAATAAAACAATTAATGAGATATTGAATAAAGAAGGTACAGAAATACTTCCAGTAACTATGGTAGAGGGTGCAATAGTAAAGACAAAAGCATATCCAACAAATAAGGAATTTTGCGAATTACTGGGTATATCAGAAGATTATTTAAAAACCGGACTTAAGATAAAATCCAAAGGTTGTGATTGTGGAGGAGGGTGCTGTTGATGTTTAAAAAGTTTAATCCTGACAGTATACATTTAACTAAATATTTGTTTTTTACAGGTAAAGGCGGCGTAGGCAAGACTTCTGCTGCTTGCGCCACTGCTGTTGCCCTTGCAGATCAGGGAAAGAAAATCATGCTTATCAGTACAGATCCGGCTTCCAATTTGCAGGATGTGTTTGGCATGGATCTCGATAATAAGGGAGTTGAAATTAAAGAGGTACCAAATTTGATAGTAGCAAACCTCGATCCTGAAAAGGCGGCTGCAGAATATAGAGAAAGTGTAATAGCTCCATATAAAGATAAGCTTCCAGAAGCAGCTGTTAAAAATATGGAAGAACAGCTTTCAGGTTCTTGTACTGTGGAAATAGCTGCTTTCAATGAATTTTCAACTTTCATTACTGATGAAAAAATTGAAGAAAAATTTGATCATATAATTTTTGATACAGCTCCTACGGGGCATACACTGAGGATGCTTCAACTTCCTTCGGCCTGGAGCAATTTTATAGGAGAAAGCACTCATGGAGCTTCATGTTTAGGGCAGTTATCCGGGCTTGAAGATAAAAAATCATTATATAAAAATGCAGTTGAAACTCTATCAGATAAAGCAAAAACTACTCTTGTTCTTGTATCAAGACCCGAAATTACACCTCTTAAAGAAGCAGAAAGAGCATCTAGGGAATTAAGAGACATAGGTATAGATAATCAGATATTGATTATAAATGGCGTACTTGAAGTCCACGATGATAATATTTCAAATGCAATTTATTTAAAGCAGGAAAATGCCTTAAATGATATGCCTGAAAGTATAAAATCTATTGAAACTTATGAAATACCACTTAGGCCATATAATGTAACGGGAATTAAAAATATAAGAGCATTTTTAAAGAAAGATAATAGTGAATATAAGGTTACAGAACTGAATGTAAATAAAATAAATAAGATAAATAAGCTGAAAGATATAGTTGATGATCTATACAATAATGACAAAAAAGTAATATTTACTATGGGAAAAGGTGGAGTAGGTAAAACAACAGTTGCAGCTGCCATTGCCCTGGGACTTTCTAAAAAGGGTAAAAAGGTTCATTTAACTACTACTGATCCAGCAGCACATTTAAAATTTGTCCTAGACAAAAATTATGGCATTACATTAAGTCATATTGATGAAAAAGAAGAACTTGAAAAATATAAAACAGAAGTATTAAATAATGCCAGAAAAACTATGAATGAAAGCGACATGGCGTATATTGAAGAGGATTTAAGATCCCCATGTACACAGGAAATAGCTGTATTCAGGGCTTTTGCAGAAATAGTGGAAAAGTCTAAAGATGAGGTCGTAGTAATAGATACAGCACCTACAGGTCATACTCTGTTATTACTGGACTCTACGGAAAGCTATAATAGAGAAATTATGCGTTCGGAGGGCGATATACCTCAATCTGTCAAGGATCTTTTACCTGAACTCAAAAATGCCAATGATACAGAAGTCATTATTGTAACTTTGGCCGAGGATACTCCGGTCTACGAATCCATACGTCTTGAAGCGGATCTAGAACGTGCGGGAATTGCAAGTAAGTGGTGGATTGTAAATTCCAGCATGTATGCAGCTGATACTACAAATAGTGTACTCAAGGCTAAAGCAAGCAGTGAAATACCATGGATAAACAAAGTCAACAAAATTTCCAAGGGAAATTTTGCATTGATAAAATGGAAAGCAGAAGAAATTAAAGATGAAAAATTATTTGAGTTGTTAGGTTAAAGAAAACAGGAGGAATGTATATGAAAAGTAAATCATCTAAATTGTCATTACTTGATCGTTATTTAACGCTTTGGATATTTCTTGCTATGTTTATAGGAATCTTGCTTGGGTGGGGAGTGCCAGGTATATCAAGAGGACTATCCAGTTTGTCTGTTGGAACTACATCCATACCTATAGCTATAGGACTTATTGTAATGATGTACCCTCCACTTGCCAAAGTGAACTATAAAGAACTTGGCAAGGTATTTAGAAATCCCAAGGTATTATCCCTGTCACTTATTCAAAACTGGGTAATAGGACCTATATTGATGTTTGCACTTGCAGTGATATTCTTACATGCTTATCCTGCATATATGACAGGCCTTATACTTATTGGACTTGCCAGGTGTATTGCAATGGTCATCATATGGAACAGCCTTGCAGATGGAGATACGGAATATGCAGCTGCACTTGTAGCGTTCAACTCCATATTCCAGGTTATATTTTATTCAATATATGCCTATATATTTATAACTGTAGTTCCGACCTGGTTTGGACTTACCGGTTATAGTGTAGATATTTCAATGGGGAAAATAGCTTCTTCCGTTGTAGTTTACCTTGGTATTCCTTTTGCACTTGGGATGCTAACCAGATTGCTGTTGGAACCTAAAATGGGTACAGAATGGTATACAAAAAAATTTATTCCTAAAATAAGTCCACTGGCTCTGATAGCATTATTATTTACTATTGTTGTAATGTTTACTTTTAAAGGAAAGTATATTATAGAATTGCCTTTGGATGTAATTAGAATTGCCATACCACTTGTAATCTACTTTGCAGTTATGTTTTCAGTTTCATTTTTTATAAGTTACAAATCGGGTATAGACTATAAAAAGACAGCTACACTTTCATTTACAGCTGCAAGTAATAATTTTGAACTTGCTATAGCTGTGGCAGTTGCTGTATTTGGTATAGAATCTAAGGAAGCTTTTACAGCAGTAATAGGGCCATTGATTGAAGTTCCTGTAATGATAGGGCTTGTAAATGTAGCATTGCACTGGGGAAAAAAGTATTTTGCATTAAATAGATAGAAATTTTTTAAGGGGGTATTGTTAATATGGAATGGAAATATAAAGTATTTACGGTTGACCATTTTTTAAGTTCACAAGAAAATTTAAGTATAGAAGAATTGTTAAATAACTATGGAAAAGACGGATGGGAGTTAGTGGGAACTTTACAAAATTCTTATAAAACATTGGGAAAACCATCTAAATTGGACAGTGATTTAATAGTGTTTAAAAGATCAGAATATAACTCATAATATAAAAATTTAATATAGGAGGAAAAAGATGAAACCAAAAGTTGCTTTTATATGTGTCCATAATTCATGTAGATCACAGATAGCTGAGGCAATAGGAAGATTATATGGAAGTGAGGTATTTGATTCATATTCAGCTGGAACAGAGATTAAATCCGGAATAAATAAAGATGCAGTTAGAACAATTAAAAAATTATACAATGTCGATATAAATCAAATTCAACATGTAAAGCTGATTGATGATTTACCCCAAATTGATATAGTGGTAAAAATGGGCTGTAATGTTGCATGCCCATTTTTGCCATCCAAATATGAAGAGGACTGGGGACTTGAAGATCCTACAGGAAAAAGCGACGAGGAATTTATTAAAACAGCTAAGGCCATTGAAGAAAAAATTAAAGATTTAACTAAAAGAATTGAAAATAAAGAAATTAAACTATAAGCTGTAAAGTGTTAATCCAAGAAAAATCTATTATTATTTTTCTTGGATTAATTGCTTCCTGTCATTAAAAAATTTCTTATAGCTTAAATAACAAGCTGTAAAAGAAGATATGGAAGTTGCGGAAAGCAGCATAAAGGTGACTATTATCTGATATTTGACGGCATTTATAGGTGAAGTACCTGCCAGAATAAGCCCGGTCATCATACCGGGTAGTGCCACTATTCCCAGAGTCTTGGCTGAATCGATAGTAGGCATCATTCCAACTTTAATGGAGTCTTTTATTATATTTATGGATGATTGGTAGATGTCTGCTCCTAGTGATAATTTTGCTTCAACTTCAGCCCTTTTATCTTTGAAGTTTAATTTCATCTGTTTAAAACTCAATCCCAGGCTTATCATTGAGTTGCTGATGATCATCCCGCCGATGGGTATTACCTGATAAGGTTCATATCTTATAATTCTCAAAAACACAAGAATTGCCAGGGTGATTGATGTTCCAAGAATTATTGATATAAAAGATATAAAGAAAACATTTTTAATTTTGCTTCCTCTTTTGGATGCATTGTATGCAGCATTTATAATCATAAATATCAGTAAAAATGTAGTGAAAAATGCATTTTTTAATCCAAATATATAATTCAACAAGTATCCTACAATAATCAATTGTATTACAGCCCTTGCCACGCTTATAATTATATCCTTTTCGAGATTCAATTTTTGTGAATATGAAAAAATAAGAGAGATCAGCACGAGCAGTAGGGAAAATAAAATAGAATAAATACTTATATCTGCAGCTCCAGTCATTTTATAACCTCCAAAGATTTAAATTTTCCACTTTCAATTGATAAAATCTTATTTGCATATTTTTTACTCTGTTCTGAATTGTGTGTTATCCATAAAATAGTGGTTCCGCTGTTATTTAAAGATCTGATTACGTTTTCCACGATTAGAGTGTTTTTTTCATCAAGTGCAGATGTTATCTCATCTAGGAGAAGAATTTCAGGATTAAAGATTAAAGTTCTTATTAGTGCAATTCTCTGCTTTTCTCCACCTGAAAGATTATCTATAGTTCTTGGTAAATACTCGCAACTCATTTTAAAATCATTCAGAAGTTTCTTTATTGTCGATAAATCCACTTTTTTATTTCGTATGAAAAATGGAAAATTTAAATTATCCATGACAGTGTTCCCGAAAAGAGAGGGAGTTTGAAAGCAGTAAGATATTTGTCTCCTCCATTCTATGGGGTTATATTCAGTGTAGGGTATGTCCTTATAAAGTATATTTCCATCAGTTGGGCTTATAAGTTGAGAGCACAGCCTAAAGAAGGTGCTTTTGCCGCTGCCTGATGGACCAACTACAGATATAAAGTCTTTTTGATTGATTTTTAAAGATAAATTTTTTAATATGTACTTGCCATTGCTCATGTATGATACATTTTTAAATTCCAATAATGGCATAAGAAATCTCCTCCATATATATAATATAATTGTATTATATATCGTTGACATTAAAAATTGATTAAATTTAATGTTATATATATTTTTGCAGATGATAGATGTTGTATTATAATTTATAATACAACATTAAAAAAAGATGGTGATAAATATTGAAAATTTTATTTATGAGAGTTAAATTAAGAGCATCCTGGGTACATTCACTGAAGGAAAAGAGAATGATCGTAAGAAGCATAGTCCAAAAGTTAAAAAATAAGTTTAATGTATCGGTATCGGAAATAGACGACAGGGATATACACCAGATAATAGTTATAGGCATTGTGGGAATATGCGGAAATTCATCACATACTGATTATATAATGGAAAATATTATAGATTTTATAGAAATCCATACTGATGCTGAATTAATTGACATTACAAAAGAAAATGTTATGAATATTTAGCATTTTTAATTTCATTAATTGCTCTAAATCTCCAAAATTATTTATGATCAATTTAAACATATCAGCATATTATGTGCTATAATATCTTATATAAGTTTTGTTAACTACAGGGTATTTATCTTATATTATATTAGAACGAGGCTGACTTTTTTAATTTCATTCCCCTAACTGGTGAAATTATAAAGTTGGCTTCATGAATTTTTATAGAATTAAAGGGGCTACCAACATGAATATTTTTAAAGAGAAAAATCATGAAATTAAATTTAAAATGGCAGAAGACAAATTGGATTTAGAGGAAGTAAAAAAATTGTTTTTAGATTATGCAGGTTCCTTGAACATAGATCTTGATTTTCAGGGATTTCAGACAGAAGTGAATACGTTACCTGGAAAATATAGTTCACCAGATGGCATAATTATACTGGCCTCGGTAGATGGGAAAAGCGCAGGATGTGTAGCTCTTAGAAAAATATTGGGGGATATTTGCGAAATGAAAAGATTTTATGTTCGTGATAATTACAGAGGGATGGGTATAGGAAGAAAACTTATAGATATAGCAATTGAAAAAGCTAAAGATATGAATTATAAATACATAAGACTCGATACACTTGTAACTATGAAAAGTGCACAGCACCTGTATTTATCCTCAGGGTTTTATGATATTCCAGCTTATACCTATAATCCGTTTAAAGATGCAAGATTTATGGAGTTGAAACTGTAATAGCAGTTTAATTAAATCAAGATTTCTTGAATTTATGGCGAAAAATAATTATACGAATAGAATAATTTATATAAGTAGAATATGTATAGGGGAAAATGAAGTCTTATGTAAGATCCTATAAAATACCACTCTTTATTTCCTATGAAATATAGGAAAAACAGTGGAAAATTTATAGGCTATTCTTATTGGGAGCTTTTAAAAGAGAATTACTGATGGGAAAGTAACAATATCACGGATATCACATAATGACTGATGAGAATTGAAAATTATAATTCTTTACTTTAAATGCTTTTTATTTTTCTTATGTGACTGAGTATTTTTTTCAATTATATCCAGAGATTCACATAGACATTCTTCCATAACATCAGGTGTTATCAGTATAGATTTCTTATTTTCCATTTTATCACCTCCTCATATTATTCTATTGTACATCTTTTACATATGGATGTCAATATATGCGTAAACTTTAATTTCTATTTGCTATCAATTGTGTATTGTGAATTGAATAAAGATCCCCTTTTAAAAAAAATATGTTATAATTTTATTAATGAGGAGGATATTTGTAATGAAGGGATTAATTATAGTTTTAGGAATAGTGATTACAACAATATTTATACGGGGATTAGTAAAAGGGAGAAATGAAAAAAGTCGTAAAGATGATTCACAGTTATAAAAAGCACTTACTTTTATTGGTGAGTGCTTTTTTATACTTAAAATAAAGAACTGATATTTTAGAAAATTAATGGAGTTATTACGCAAATCAGTTTTGTGGCCTGCTTCATAGGATTTCTCCATGAATGTATTATAGTTGAAGGATACTGTATACAATTACCTGCTTCTACGAAATATTCTTTACCATCTAAAGTTACGATAAGGCCGCCCTCCAGTACATATACAAATTCTTCACCCGGATGATTGAATCTGCTTCCATGGGGCTGCTCGGGAGGTATTATTACCAGCATGGATTCAAGGCTTCTTGAGGAAAAGTTACCGCTTATTCTTATAAATTCTGAATTGGAACCTTCCATTTTAAATAATTTTTGTTCATTTATTTTAACTAGAAAATTATGAGTTTCAGGAGCTTTAAAAAAGTAACTTATATTGACATTAAGGGCATCTGCAATTTTTTTTAGAGAAGTAATTGCAAGAGAGGAAGAACCGTTTTCTATTTGGGACAAAAAACTCACTGAAAGACCAGTTTTTTGACTTAGATCTTTTAAAGTAAAATTATTTTTCTTTCTTAAATTACGAATTTTTTTAGCTATTTCACCAATCATTGTTTTCCTCCATTGTAGTGTATTTAGAAATTTTATAATCTTAAATAATCACATTATTTTACTTCAATTATAATATCATAATAGAAAATTATTTTCAAATAATAAGCATCCGTAGTATCAGAAGTTTTAAAGTAGTATAATTTAGTTTATTACAGTATATATAAAAAAATTACTATATAATTAAAAAATATATGTACATATCGAAAAAAGTATGGTAATATTGTATTGTAATTTTCAGATTATTAAATTATTATTTACTGTACTAAAGGAGGACAAAAAATGAAAAACAAAATCGGATTATGGGATTTAGTTTTTATGAATGTGTCGGCACTTTTTGGAATAAGGTGGATT
>NZ_JBHMIY010000058.1:0-9322 GCF_042436595.1 Clostridium sp. MT-14 | reverse complement strand
TATTGGGAATCCGAAGCTCTCCATTTCAATGGAGATGTAGTTCACCTGAATTAAAAAATTCAATTACTGAATATGAAAATAGTGCGGGTGAAGAAACTAAATTAGAGGAGTATTTACAACAGGTATCATTGTATACTAACGAAGATATTCAGGAAAATAGGGATAAGGTAAAAATGATGACAATTCATACAGCAAAAGGATTGGAATTTCCATATGTCTTTATTTGTGGATTTAATGAAGGAATATTTCCAAGTAGGAAAACAAATACAAAAGAAAAGATGGAAGAAGAACGTAGATTGGCATATGTAGGATTTACTAGAGCAGAAAATGCATTATTTCTAAGCGATGCGGAAGGTATTAATCGTGACGGAAGTTATAAATATCCATCAAGATTCATTTTCAATATAGATAAAAAGTATCTAAATTATGTGGTAGAATTAGAAGAAAATTTTATTGATAATGCAAATGATTTTATAACTAACTCTGAAAATATTCTCAATAGAAACAATAATATTCAGTTCAATGTGGGTGATAGGATAATTCATAAATCTTTTGGTGCTGGCAAGATTATTAAGATAGATAATATTAATTCATCTTATGTTATTAAATTTGATAATTCAGAAACATATAGTAATATTTCATTTTCTATGAAATTAGAAAATGAAAATAGTGATAATTTTAAAGATAATTCTATTGATGGACAAAAGAATTTAGAAAATAAAATAATTTTGGAGATAAAAAATGAAAGTAATAATCAAATAAAAAATTGGATAGAAAGTGCTAAAAAATATATTTGATTTTATTGAACTTGTCCCAAAAATGTGTTTTAATAAAAGAAAGTAGAATATATTTTGTTATAAAATTCATTGGATATATTTCCCAAATGTTTTATAATTATATTATGGTCAAATATAATATAAGGAGATGTATTTAATGGATAAAAAAAATATGCTATCTAATAATAGCAACAAAAAAAATAAATCCAAAGAAAATAAACAAAAAATACTACTTAATGAAGGAAATAATATTAAGAGTAATAAGACAATTAATAGTGATATGCTCAATAATGAGCGACAAAAAAACAAGGGGGATAAGCATATGGAAAATGTAATTGACAGAGAAAAAAATATAAATGATGAATATAATCAAATGCTAAAATTAAAAAAAGTGGGAAAGAGTTTAAAAGATTTATTAAATATTGATCAGGAAGATATAAATAAAGCAATAAAGGAAATGCGTAGTGAATGGAAGTAATAGTTGATACCAATATATTAATAGATGCAATATTTGATCAATTAAATTGTGAGGATTGCTGGGAAATATTACATTTGATTCGTAAAAAGGATATAACTCCTATTATGTCTAAGGGATTATTGAAGGAATATATTTTTATACCTTCTAAAGTTGTAATAAATGCTTTGATAAAAACATTAAACCAAAAAGGATTTATTGATTCAGTAGTCGAGGAACTTATGGCAACTCTATATGATTGTTATAGTGATGTATGTGAAATGATTATAAATAATTCAAAGATTGTTAATGTTAGTTCAAGAGGTAAATTCTGTATTGAAGATCCAGAAGATAATAAAATTATAAATTTGGCGATAGATTCGGATTGTCCTATCATAATTACAAAAAATGATAGGCATTTTGAGTGTGTGTATCATAAACAAATAAAGACTTGTACTGGAAAACAAATAGAGATATATAATCCGAATAATTTTATAAATATGATGCGAAGATAAAGAAAATTCGTATATTAGGTTAAAATTAATATAGACTTAGAGAGAAAAATCTCAGGTCTTTTTATATTGCAAAAAACAACCCGAATTTTAACCATGGAAAAAGCCAAATTATTATCAAATTTTCTAAAACTCTTTCTGTAATAAAATAAAAATGTGTTGTAGTATCCTGTTTTCATTTGATACGGTCAGAGCAGGATAGTATAATAAAATCATAGGGTGACGGAAAATAATAGCATCAAGTGGTGACTATTTTGGAGGTAAGATATGAAAAGTAAAAAATTAATGTCAATAGTGGTAGCAGCAGCCGTATGTGTGTCATTTCTGGGAACGGCTAAATTTGCGGGAAATAATGTTGCAAAGGCGAATACACAGACTACACAAACGGTACAAGCTTCAAACAGCAGTAATGTAATAAGGCTTGGAGGAACGGATAGGTATGACACTTCCGTAAAGATATCCCAATATGGGTGGAGACAGGCTGATACGGTATTTATAGCTGGTGCAGAACACGATGCTGACTTTGCAGATGCTATAGCAGGGACACCACTTGCACATAGCTATGATGCACCAATACTTTTAACCAGAGCAGCCGCACTGCCAGACAACATAAGTGAGGAAATAACAAGGCTTTCACCTAAAAATGTATATATACTTGGTGGTACGGGTGTTGTTTCATCAAATATAGAGAATGGTTTAAAAGCTAAAGGTTACACTGTTACCAGAATAGCAGGAAAGGACAGGTATGAAACTGCAATTGAGATAGCAAAACAATTGTGGGCCAAATATTCCACGACAAAAGAAAAACTCGGTTCAGATGCGGGTGTTATAGTAACAACGGGCCAGCAGTTTCAATATGCAATGAGTTTGGCGGCCACTGCAGGTAAAACTGCAATTTTATTTAGCGATGGAGATACATTAAATTCTTCTGTTTCAAAACTTTTATCCCAGGATAAAAATTTGCAGAGCATACAAGTTATAGGTGGAAGCAAGATTCTAGGCGTAAAAGGAAGTTTATATAATGGAAACCCTTCATTGTTTTATATAGATGATGCAAATACAATACCGGAATTGGAGAAAAAAGAAGGGTACATGGATCTGTATACCGGCGTGGCCGTGGCGAGCGACACTATTTTCCCTGACGCACTCTCGGGCAGTGCCCTGGCCGCTAAACTCGGGTATAAATTAATCCTGTCCGATGGGACGGACTTAACGTATAACTTTGACCTCCAATCTCAAAACTGGTTGTCGGGCGGGCTGATTTTCGGCGGTACTGGAGTAATCTCTGATGGTTTGCCTGGAAAAATATCTGCAATATTTAACAAGGACATTCCATCTAACCCTAATGGTCTGAAAGATTCAGATGTGATACCTTTCACTGACGAGGGATTTAAAAAAGATGCTGAGAAAGCACTAGGTAAAACTAATATAACTCTGGCTGACGCTAAAAAAGCTACATCTTTAACTTTATATCAAAGTGGTAGCGATGGAGGATATCAAATAAATGATTTATCCGATATTAAATATTTCAGTGGTATATATGATTTGGATCTGGAAGGCGGAAAGCTTCCACGAAATGTCAGCACAATAAATTCTCTTTATAAACTTGAAGGTTTTTATTTAGAGAAGTGTACTTTTAATCAATCGGATATTTCTACAATATCCTCAAATATAAGAATTGTAGCAGATGGTAAACACATAAATTAGAAATTGTAGAAATTGGTAAACAGGGAACTGTTAAAAACTTTGGTTCCCTATTTTTTTGTGGTTCTGTTAAAATTATATAGGTTGATCAAAAAAATTCTGGACATAATAAAAGATCCCTGAAATCGACAAGGAATCTTATATACATTTGGATTATTGGATGGGCGGTGTATCCATCATCTCAGGTACTCTTTCGAGTGCGTCGGGAACCATTTCCGACCTCAATAATCCTATAATTATCATATTCATTTATTGTAATTATGATACACCTATCATTTATTTTTGTCAATAATAAATTTCTTTATTCTTCCACTATGCAACCTTCGTTGAATTTTTGGTTCCTGAATGTTATACATCGTGGAAACATACAAATAATTTTCATCAGTATCTAATTTTATTCCAATTAGGATATTTTTATCAAGTATTTTAATCAACTCTATAGTATCTCCCTTTTCATTTGGATTTATTCCTACATAATCGGGATTTTTTATAATATCTGGTATATCATCTATGTGTTTTAAGCAGTGAAAGTGTTTTTCTTTTATTAAATGAGATGGAAGTCCTTTTGAGCGATATATTTTTTGCAATGGTAAATTTGTGCCAGTCATATCATTTAATTCCTGATAGAAATTTCCAACTTGAATTAGTTTATCATTTGTATTTCTCACTTTTCCATCTCCCTTATAAATTATAAAACTTTTTAAATAGGTAGTAAATGTTTATTTCTTACATAAGTTTTGTATGTCCCCCAATTATTTTTTAAAAAATAAATTATAATCCAAATTTTCACCATGAAAATAAACAAGAAATAGATAAATTTTGTACTAGTAAATTTGAGTTACAGTGAAATTATAAATGAAGAAAGGAGGCATGCAAATGCTAAAATTGAAAGTAAAAAATGTAAGGAAAAAACTCCTGGCATTTTTCGTATGTGTAGGTATTGCAAGTATAGCAGTTGTCAATGTAGTAAATACTAGAACGGCTGCCTACGGTCGTAATGGAAATTGGGATATATATAAAAGTGACGCATTTTTGAATTCAAACAATTTAAAAAAAAGTCAGGATCGTACCGTTAAAAATAACCCAGAAAACCAAGCCGATAGTGCTCCAAAACATACTGTAAAAACATACATGGATTTGTACGATCAAACATACAATTCCTACACTGTAGTCAATTCTCTTTCAGATGGTAAGCCTATAGGAGATAGTGCAATTCCGGAAGTTCCTTCAGATCCCCAAATTCCTAACAAAGAGTTATATCTAGACAACACAATGTTTACAGATTCTAATGGACAAAAGAAGGTATCAGCCTGGTACAACAGCACATACGGACCGTTTATCGATTCAGAGGTAGGCAATTCCAGCGAGGCATCACAGGAGGAAGATTCGGTTGATTTTACTAATTTGCTGTTTCCTGAAGGAAACGATAGAGCATATGTTATATCCACGGAATCTGTATATCATCTCAGAGACGCTAAAGCTATTGCCACTTTATATGGCTCTAAATATCCAATTCTGTTATCTAGTTCGCAAGATTCTAGTTTAGCTGGAAAATTGTCTAATATGAAAGCAAAACATGCAATCTTCCTCGGGGGGACAGGCACCAATCAGGGGCCTGCAGCATTTGATAATTTGACAGGTATAGGTACTACCGGCACCGATATGGTGAGAATAGGTGGTACAAACTATGCCCAAACTGCCAGGTTTGTAGCACAATTGCCAAGTAATGTCTATGACTTCCCAGAGCAACCTGAGAATAATCTAAGCAAATATTATTCTTTAAGTGCTGATAATTCTGTGAGTGCGAGTGTTGTAAGTTCTATATCCCAGAAGCTGCAGAGTAATGATTTCACCGGTGCTGTAAAATTAGCCTTATCCAATAAAATAGGCAATTCTAATCCACGGGCAGAGACAAATGTACAGTCTGGTATGCCAGCTTTAGTTATAGGCGGTTTTGACAAAGATAATCCACCAACTGGAGATGAGAAAGATAAGCAAAAAGAGAAATATTTAAAGATTTATCTTTGCGATCCATCGACAGGTCAGATAGTTTTTCAATATTTCACAGCAGGTTTTAAATTTGTGCCATCGACAACAGGAAATGGCTTAGTAAACCTCACCGTAAGGGTAAGTCCAAAGGATGCGGGCACAGTCACTCTTGATGGAAAGGCAAGTCAAGATGGTAGTGTAACGGAAAATAAGCAACTTGTAAATGGGAAAGCTAACTTTAAGGTTACACAGACTCCTAGTACACAAGCACCACAGCAAAGCCACTGGGAATTTGACCACTGGGGTGTCCTAGATGGGGATAATGTGACGCCAGATAATAGTGGAAATGTAGCAATAAGCAAAAGTACAACATTAGTTGCCTATTACAAGCTTATTTCCGACGCAAAGGATAAAATCTATGGTGATGAAAGCTCTGTACTTACAGTTAAAGCTACCGTTGATGCTGCATGGTATAGAAAGAATGAACCCCACAAGGCATCGGATACGGGTGCAACAATAGCCAAGGAAGGTCAACGTGTTACCTTCACTGTAAATACATCTTCAGATGATTTTAGATATCCTATAACCGACAGCCGGGGATGGCAGGATGATCATACGCCAAGCACTGTTATTTACAATAGAGACGGATTCTATGGTATTTTATATGGCCGGGGAGAGGAATCTCACGATTTTGGGCACTGGGTGCATCACAGAGATGATGATTACTGGGTGTCCCACTGGAAGTACCGCCAGGATTACAAGGGTACCATATACAGAAAACCAGTACAATATTTTTCAGCACAGAGGCTGCAATTTATATTCCCGGATGAAATCAGCCATACAACAGGAAAAGGACTTAACAGCGCCTTAAAGGACAATACGAATTTAGTCCCTATTACACCTTATATGGAATGGTATATTCAGTCAACTCCAACATTTTCGTCAAGGTATACTGATGGGCAGATATGGAAATATAATACTGAAAAAGTGGATTTTGATGTACCTCTTACCACTCCGGTAACTATAAAGGACAACGGTGTTAGGATAAGAGATCCATATATAATTAAAATCCATGCTATTGAGACAAATGGCTATATTACAGCAGATACTACGGTTAAGCTTGATATAAGGGGAAACATATATCAGGGTATATATACGACACCTATAGGATAGAGATATAAGCAAAAAGGAATTGTTTATTTTAAGCAATTCCTTTTTTATGTAAAATTTTATCTGTATAATTTTTAAATTCTATGGTATAATATTGGTAATAAAAAAGTGGATTATAAGTTCAGCCTGTTTGGTTAAGTTACGTAATTCACAATTTATGAATGATAAACTTTTTCGTCAATATGTTATTATCGGGTGCATAATGTATCCGATTTTTAATTTAAACAGAAAATAAGAGAGGTTATAGTATGTTTAAAGTTGATATTATAGGCAGAGTAGATAAAATGAGAATAACTAAAAATGATATATTATTACCATTATATGAGGCTATAGTGAATTCATTTCAGTCAATTGAAGAACTAAATGAGATCAATGATGATAAACAGATCGCTATTAATATTTTAAGAGATATGAGACAAGAACCACTTGAAAATAAGGATAAAGAAGAGAATTATCCAATAATTGGTTTCATAATTAGAGACAATGGAATAGGATTCAATGATAAAAATTATGATTCTTTTTTAACTTCAGATTCTACTTATAAAAAGCAAAAAGGTGGAAAAGGAATAGGAAGATTTACTTGGTTAAAGACTTTTACCGATATAAGTGTAAGAAGTGTATATGTTGATAAAAATAATAAAAGGAAAATTAGATCTTTTTCTTTTGTTTTAGATAGTGATCCTATTAAAAATTTGAAAGATGAATATACGCAAGATGAGTTATTTACAGAAGTTAGGCTAGAAAATATGAAAGATGAGTATAGCAGTAAGCTTCCCAAGACTAAGGATAAAATAGGCATGAAAATAATAGAGCATTGTCTAGCATATTTTATTCAAAAAAATTCACCTAGGGTAATTATTCAGGATAACTTTGGAATGATTGATTTAAAAAAGAAGTTTAAAGAAAGTTTATCTATAAATATGGAAGAAGAAAATTTTGAAGTTAAAAACAATAAGTTTCATATATATCATATCAAGTTATTTGAATCTGATGATAATAAAAATAGAGTTCATTATTGTGCTAATTCTAGGGAAGTTAAAACTGAGCCTCTAAATGAATTAATACCAGATCTAAATGGAAAGATAAATGACGGTGATAGAGATTTTGTATATTCTGCATATGTATCTGGAAAATTATTTGACAATATAGTTAACGATGAAAGAACTAATTTTAATTATAGTTTACTGGAAGCAAATTTATTAAATAAATATGAAATAACAAAGAAGGATATAGAAACTGAAGTTGTAAGTACTATATCGAATCATTTGAAACAGTATTTAGATCCTATAAAAAAAGAAAAAAGAGAATATATAGAGGCTTATATAAAAAGAGAAAGACCGGAATATAGACCTTTATTAAAACATAAGCAAAAAGAAATATCTAATATTAAGCGTAATATAAAAAAAGAAGATTTGGATTTGGAATTATTTAAAATTCAACAAAAGTTTAAATATGAAGTTAAAAAGCAAGGAGAGGAATTTTTAAGTAAAAATAAAGTCAAAAATATAAAAAATATAGATGAATATAAAAGAAAATATGAAGAATATGTAGAAAAGGAAAATGAGTTAGGTAAATCTACATTAGCAGAGTATATAATACATCGAAAAATAGTAATAGATTTATTAGAAAAATCCTTGAATATAAACGCCGATCGTAAGTATGTATTGGAATCTTATATTCATAATTTGATTTTTCCTATGAAAACTATATCGGATGATATTGATTATGAAAATCATAATTTATGGTTGATAGATGAGCGTTTAGCATATCATTATTATTTGGCTTCTGATATAAAGATGAAAGATATTGAGAATATTAGTGTAAATACAGATGATCGTGCAGATATTTTAGTAATTGATAATGCAGTTGCTTTAAGTGATGAAGATAGTAAACCGTATAATGCTTTGACAATTATAGAATTTAAAAGGCCTATGAGAGATGATTATACAGATGAAGAAAATCCAATAAATCAAGTTTTAAAATATACAAGAAATATAAGAAAAGGAAATGCCAAAGATAAAAATGGTAGGAATATAATCATCGCTGAAAATTCACCTTTTTATTTATATATTATTGCGGATATAACCCCTAACCTTGTAGAACAAGCAGAAAATGCTACATTAACAAAAACGCCAGATGGAATGGGGTTCTTTGGATATAATGATTCGAAAAATTTAAATGCATATATAGAAATAATTTCATATGAAAAATTATTAGAAGATGCAAAAAAAAGAAATCGAATATTATTTGATAAACTTTTTAAATAATTGAGAAAAATAGTTGTATATACTATGTTCCATCTATAAGGTATATAAGGTAATTTTTTAATACTGTTAACGTGCAAGAGAAAAAACAGGGGATTACTTAAAAACAAGTAGTTCCTTATTTTTATGCCTTAAAATACCACATATTAAGTATATAGAGAATTAGCAAATACCCTGTAAAGGTAACGATTAGTATTGGCCGTGTGGCCGACAAAAAATGAAAGGTGGAATTTTTTATGTTAAATGCATTGTTGTCAAAATTAAAGAAAGAACAGAATGGTTTGTATATGTTAAATTTATCATCCCAGATAAAAGAGAAAAATAGGAAAATAGAGTTACAAAATGAGCTTTTGAAATTCCAAAATACTAAGATTTCAGAATTAAATTCAGATATTTTAACAAAAAGGACGTAATTCTCCTATCTTCTATAAGTGGGAGATGAATAGTCCTTGT
>NZ_JBHMIY010000057.1:0-9371 GCF_042436595.1 Clostridium sp. MT-14 | reverse complement strand
TGACTAAGAAGCCATCCACTTCTATAAGTGGTGGTAGTTCACATACAAATAATAAATCAAAAATGCACTGATATCGCAGATTAAAATAAGTGCAGACATAGGAAGATAAGTATAATTTCCGCCTATTCCCACTAACGGTGAAAGTATTCCACCGACTAGGTTCATGAAAAGTCCTAATATAGCAGAAGCGCTTCCAGCTGATTTTTTTTGGTTTTGCATGGCCAGTGAAAAGGCAGCTGTGTTTACAATTCCTACTGTGGACACTATAAAAAACAGTGGAATAGTTACCAATAATAAATATTTTGGCAAAAATGAGCTGATAAATAGAGCTGTACTTCCAAAGGCAGCAATGGAAATACCAATTTTCAACAGTAAATTTTCTCCCAGCTTTTCAGCAAGTTTACCTGTAATTTGCGACATCAATACAATTCCAAGACCATTTGTTGCAAATACTAGACTAAAATCCTGAGCAGACAGTCCGAATATATTCTGAAGTACAAAGGAAGAGCCGGAAATATAACAGAACATTGCCCCCGTGATCAAACCTTGTATAAGGGCATAACTTATAAAAATTCTATCGCTGACCAATGATTTAATTACAGTAAGAGTATTCTTGTATTTATTTTCCCTTGAAAGATCAGCTGCCAGTGTCTCTTTAAAGTAGAAAAGTACTGCTAAAAATAAAATTATACCGATAATGCCAAGGACTATAAATACTCCTTTCCAGGTGGTAAATTTTAAAATGATCCCACCAAAAACAGGTGATAAAATTGGGAATATACCATTTACTGCCATGAGTAATGAGAAGAATTTTGTAAGTTCTGTACCATCGTAGAGATCTTTGGCGATGGCTCTAGAAATTACAAGACCTGCTGCACCTGATATTCCCTGAATAAATCTTAAAATGATAAGCACCCAGATTGAAGTGACAGAGGAACATAAAAAAGAAATAATTGTAAAAATAATGAGTCCCACCAGAAGGGGCTTTTTTCGACCATGTTTGTCACTATAAGGACCAACTATAAGTTGACCTACTGCAAGCCCTATTAAGCAAGTTGTTATGCTCATCTGTGTGAGAGAAGTAGTTGTATGCATTTGCCTCTCAATTAGTGGAAGTGAAGGGAGGTACATATCCATAGAAAGAGGGCCGAAGGCTCCTAATGTTCCCAGTAAGAAAATAAGACCTATAGATGGTTTACTACTATTTGTTCTAGATATCAATTGATTTTCCTCCTACAGTTTTTATAAATGTTAATCATTGTTACATATTCATTACAGTTGTGCTGTAATGAATGAAAGTGAGTAATTTAATCCAATTGAAATTTATACCTAGCTGACGGATTGGGAATTCCAGTTAGGTGCAGGTCCCCTCAAATATGATATCAAAGCTGCAAAAAGGCTGAAGAAAAACGAGATTGTAAAGGCTGTTCTAAGACCCCTTATAAATTGGTTTGATGCAATACTGGCAGAGGAAACATGAGAATGTACAAAAAGAGACTGCATTGCGTCAGGAGGTATGCTTGTAGAAATTATAGCCATGGATATGGCAATGCTCAGAACCATTCCTGCATTATTAAACATAGTTCTTACTCCTGCGGCTATTCCTCTTTTATCAGCCGGGACATTTGACATTATTGCACTGGTATTTGGAGAAAAAAACATTCCGGATCCGATTCCAGTAATTATCATACAGAGTACCAAAGTTCCCATGGAAGAAGTTGTACTTATTTTCATAAACCCAATTAGACCAAGAGCAGATACCAGGAGGCCTGCAGAACTCAGTATCCTTGCGCCGTATTTGTCGCAGATCCAGCCGCTTACAGGTGAAACAGCCATCATTGCAATTGCAAAAGGGGATAGAAGTATACCTGCCGTTATTGGATCAATTCCCTTGTCTCCTTCAAAATAAAATATTAGGAGAAATGTTACGGCACCTCTGGCAATACCATTTAAAAGTGTGCTTGCATATGCAAAGGCAAGAAGTCTTGTTTTTAAGAGTCTCATATCCAGCATGGGGTACTCTTTGTGATTTTCAATATAGATAAATGCGGCTATAAGTAACATGGCAATTGAAAACAGCAGTATTACAGGCTTATTCAGCCATTTTGTAAATCCTCCAACTGTAAGGGCAAGCAAAAGAGAAAGTAATCCAAAAGTAAAAGTAAATGTACCACTGAAGTCAAATTTTTCATCAACATTAGTATCCTTCATTTCTCTAAGGGATACTGCAGCCCAAAAAGTTCCGAAAATACCTATGGGAATGTTGATGTAAAAAATATTTCTCCAGCCGAAATTTATTAGAAATCCTCCTAGAATTGGTCCTATAACTGCGGCAACGCTTACCACCATTGAATTTACTCCAAGGGCTTTTCCAAGTTCTCCTTTAGGAAAAGCATCTGTTATTATAGCGGTGCTGTTTGCAATCATGAGAGAAGCACCTACAGATTGTACCATTCTAAATATCAAAAGTTCAGTTCCAGTTGAAGACAGTGCGCAGAACAATGATGCTATGGTAAATAGGGAAAAGCCAGAAACATATAATTTTTTTCTGCCGAACATATCTGCTATTCTTCCAATAGAAGGTACTAAGATAGTCAACGAAAACATATATCCCATTATTGTCCACATTATTATGCCCATGCCTGCATTTAAATCCTTCATAATCACAGGCAGGGCAATCATGAGGGTACTTGCGCTTAACACAGAAAAAAGAGCTCCTATTGTGGTGCATGAAAGAGCAATCCATTTGTAACCTGGTTTATTCATTTTATGTCATCTCCTGTCTTATAATTGAAAATAAATCATACATTGTATGTACTGCTGTCTAATTTCTGTAATTTTTCAAGCAGATCGCAGCATCTTTTTTTTATTCTCTCCAGAGATTTTTCTTTATTTTCTATGGAACTTATCTGAGTTTTTATTTTTTTAATATATTTTTGAATTTCATCCGTATCTTTGCTGCTGTCATTTTCAAGCATTTCAGATACGGATTTTTTAATCATCATAAAATTTTTTATATCTTTCAGGGAAAAGCCCAGAGTGTTTTTTAGATCTTTAATTCTTTCAATTTTCATTATGTCTTCTTCTGTGTACAATCTGTAACCACAGTTGCTCCGTTTTGGTATGACAAGCTTCATATCTTCATAGTACCTGAGAGTTCTTTTGGTCAAATTGGTTTTTAGAGCTACTTCTTCAATCTTATAGTTATCTTTATAAGTGATAATATCGCCTTCCTAATATTTATTTCGATGCTGCTTAAGTAAACTCCATTTGAATCTAAAAATCACTTGATTTAGAATATATTTACATGATAAAAATAAATTATACTACTGATAAACGTTAACGTCAAGGTAATGAATTTACAGATTTACAGCGGCTGAGGGCAGCTATAGTATTGTATGGTGCTGCTATCTAATGGAATATGGTCTTGCTGAAAAATCTGATATAATATGAAAGTGAAGTGTATAAAATGCTATAGATTGATATTGATAATGAAAGGATAGGTGTGGATATGGGGTATGAAAGTATCGATAGGAATGCTATTAAAACCTGGATCATTGGAAGAACAATAGTGAGTATCATAATTTTTACCATATATATTTTGATTAAATATCTACTTATTGTTCCAAGGTTCAACTATATATTGATGGTTAATTATTTAATAAATATATTGGAATTTATCATAATTTTATTTTCCATAATGGAAAGTTTTGTATGGCCGTTTTTAGAATATCAGCAATGGAAATATGGTATATTTGAAGACAAAATTGAACTGATAAGGGGAATTATAGTCAGAAAAAAGACGATAATTCCTATTTCAAGAATCCAAAATTTAAAGATAGAGCAGGGGCCCATTCAGAGAATTTACAAAATAACTTCTGTAAATATTATAACTGCAGGTGGCTGCCACGAAATACCTGCAATACCAGTTGAAGAGGCAGAAGCAATTTCGGAAAGACTTAAAAGAATTATAGAAATGGGAGAGAGAAATGTATAAAGCAGAGAGAAACCATATTTTAAAAATATTTTATGATATGGCAAAATTGATTAAGGAGTTTATAGGAATTGTAGTTGCAGTAGGTGTCCTGGTTAGCAAAATAGGATTAATGAAGTCCATACTTATAGGGAGCGGGCTGTTTGCTGTGGTTATTTTATGTGAATTTCTGATGTGGAGAAAAAATTTTTTTATAATAAGGGAAAGCTCTATATATCATCAGGAGGGGATATTCAATATAAAAAAAGTAGAGATTCCATTTAAAAGAATTAATACTATAGACGTTTCTCAAAAATTTATAGAGAGGGTTTTCAAGGTTGCCACTATTAAAATTGACACTGGAGATACTTCAAACAAAGGCAGTGAGTTAAAATTTACTTTAAAAAGAACTAGAACTGATCAGTTGAGAGACATTCTATTGAAGAGAGGAACTATTGATAATGAAAGTCAGGAGAAAAAACCATATACCGTAAAACCTAGAGAACTCATTGTATATTCTCTTATATCAAATTCAGTATTGAAGGGAATTGGGATGTTGTTTGTGGCACAGCAATTTTTTGACCAATATCTAAAAAATTTTGTTTCTGTAAATACTTCTCTGTATGTGGACGAACTTAAGAGAGAAGATATCTACCATGCCGTATACACCATATCATTTATAGTATTGGGACTGATATTTATAAGCATGATTTTGTCAATAATATATGTCTTTTTCAAATACTATGATTTTAAGATGTGGTCGAATGGAGACAAAATATACATTAAATATGGGGCTGTAAACAGGAAAAGTTACAGTTTTGACAGGGAAAAGATAAAGGGGATCCATATAAAACAGACATTCCTCATGCAATTTTTTGGCTTTTTTACAATGGAAATTGAAAGTATCGGGTATGGGGATGAAAAGGAAGAAAAAGCTATACTGTATCCAATGTGTACCAATTCTTTAAAAGATCAAATTATTGAAGATGTGCTGTGTGAATTCAAATATATTGGGGAAATTACAAAACCAAATAAAAATGCAGGTTTTAGATTTTTCTATAAAAAAATTATTTTTTGGGCAGTTACGGTTCTTATATGTCTTTTTATAAAGCCTGAATTTGCGGTATTTACTTTAATATTGCTATTGCTTCTGATGATTATAGGATATCTTGAATTTAAAAATACTGCCTTTGGGACTGATAAAAATTTAATTTACATGGCTTATCACGGCTTCAATAAAACTCAGTCTGTATTGAAAATGACAGCGGTTCAATCGCTTACTGTGTCTCACACTTATTTTCAACACAGAAGGGGATTCTGTGATTACAGTATTATTTTGTACAGTTCAAATGCTGGCAAAATTTTAAAAGTAAAAAATTTAAAGAACGGTATTGCAGAAAGAGCTTTTAAATAAAATATGAATTGTAATATAATCTATATAAGATGTAGATGCAATATTTATGCGGCATATAAAGGATATAATTTATATGGAAGGAAGATGTAAAATTATGAAAATAATTGCGATTAACGGAGGTCCGAGAAAGAAGTGGAATACTGCAACTTTGCTTGAAAATGCATTGAAGGGTGCAGCTTCACGGGGGGCTCAAACTGAAATGGTACACCTCTATGATCTCTCTTACAAGGGATGTATAAGCTGTTTTTCCTGCAAGGAAGTTGGTGGAAAGAGTTATGGAAAATGTATACTTAAGGATGATCTGACACCGATTTTAAGAAAAATTAAGAATTCAGATGCATTTATTATAGGCTCACCTGTTTATCTGGGAGATGTTACAGGAGCTCTGCGGTGTTTTTTGGAACGACTGCTATTCCAATATCTTGTTTATGATAAAAATCATTCAAGTTTGCTAAAGAAGAAAATTCCATCGGCTTTTATTTATACCATGAATGTAGATGAATGTAATTTGGAGAAAGTAGGTTATAAGGAATATTTCCGAAAAATGCAGGAGATTGTAGAGCGTATTTTTGGACCTACAGAGGAACTTTATTCAACAGATACATTACAGTTTTCTGATTATTCCAGATATGTTAGCACATTATTTGATTCGGAGAAAAAAATGAAAAGACATAGAGAAGTATTTCCGAAAGATTGTAGAAGAGCCTATGAATTAGGTGAAAAATTGGCAGAAAGTCGAAAATAATTTTGTGGATTTTCTAGAAATATGAGTAGTAAAAAAGCACAAGTTATCGTATTGACTTGTGCTTTTTTATTACGATTTTTAAAATTTAAGCAAATATTGTTTTTTTCCTTGTAAAAAGGGAAACAATAAGTCCGAGAATAAGTCCTGTAATCATAGGTACAACCCATCCCATGCCAAGATTGAAAAATGGAATGTAGTTTCCATAGAATTTCAAAATATGTTGTATAAAAGGTATGGATTTAACTGCAGATGGCAGGGCATTTATGCAATCGGCTATGCTTACAAAGAGAGTGAACAGTGTAGTGAGCACGTATACGCATTGGCGGTTTTTGAAAAGTTGCGATAATAAACCGAGTAAAATTAAAGCGATAGCTAGTGGGTACAGGAACATTAAAACGGGGATTGAAAGTAAAATTATCTGAGTCAATCCAACGTTAGCTACAAGGCAAGCTATGATTGTAAAAAGAATTACATAGCTGTTATAGTTAAGACTTCTCGGGAACAATTTATAAAATGTCTCGGAACAAGCAGTTATAAGTCCCATTGCGGTCTTCAAGCAGGCTACTGTTACAATCAACGCAAGCAAAATACTGCCCCAGGAACTGAAATAATAGTTTGCTACCTGGGCTAGCGCAATTCCTCCATTTTCGGATACAGGAAATTTTCCAACACTTGTAGCACCTACGTAAGCCAGACATCCATAAATCAGTCCCATGAGTAAAATGGTTACTATACCGGATTTGATAGTTCCAACTGCAATTCCCCTTGAACTTGTAACTCCAAGGTCTCTTAATGTTCTTACAACTATAATTCCAAAAGCCAGAGAGGCTAATGCATCCATAGTATTATAACCTTCTAAAAACCCCTTAAAAAAGGGAGTATTGGTATAGGCATCCACGATTTTTGCATTGGCTGCGGTTCCCATAGGATGTACAATACTTGTTACTATTAAAATAGCAAGAAATATTAAAAAAATTGGATTTAGAACTTTTCCAACCCAGGTGAGAATTTCGTTTGGCCTTAAAGAAAAAAACAGTGCCGCAAGAAAAAATATGATGGTGAACAGAGCAAGCCCTAATCTAGCATATTGACTTGGGATAAAAGGAGCAAGTCCAATTTCATAGGAAACCGTTCCAGTCCTGGGCAGTGCAAAAAATGGTCCTATTGTTAAATATAGCAGCAGTGTCATTACGTAACCATAAATGGGATGAACTCTGCTTGCAAGATCAAATAAGCCTGAACTTTCGGAAACACCAATGGCAACAACACCTAAAAAGGGAAGACCAATAGCTGTTATGAGGAATCCCAATGTTGCTATAGATACATGGGCACCAGCCTCTTGTCCCATATGTACTGGAAATATTAAGTTTCCTGCCCCAAAAAATAGTCCAAACAGCATAGACCCAACTATGATGTAAGACCATAAAGATAATTTTTTATCCAAAATAAATCAGCCCCCAACTATAAATTGATAATTTTATGAATTCTCTTATTGATAGATAAAAGAATTCATTTATTAATAATACCATAAATGCTCTCAAGCACACTTAACTACCGTATAATTTTTTATTTTCTGAAAAAATTTATTTGTGATATTGCTACTGTGAACTGAAAATGTTATTATTTAATTGACAATAAAATAACAAACAAATTCTTTACAATAATATTCAGGAAAGGATGTTTTATTTATGGCAACATTAAAATTACTAAGAGCTCCATTAAAGTATATACAGGGAAAAGATTCGCTGTTGGATTTTTATGAAGAAACCAAGGATTTAGGTTCTTCTTTCCTATTTATTTGCAGTAACAGCGGATACAAAAATTGTCATGTTAAAATTGAAAAAAGTTTTGAGAATACTGATAGTAAATTACATTTTGAAATTTTCAGCGGGATTAGTTCCAACAGTGAAATTGAAAGGATGAGAAAAATTGTAAGAGATGAGCACATTGAGGTGGTTGTAGGAGTTGGCGGAGGCTCAGCTATTGATACAGCCAAGGCTACAGCTTATTATGAAAAATGTCCTGTAACGGTTGTACCTACGGTAACGGCTACAGATGCACCTTGTACAGGACTTTCTGTTATTTACAATGATGATGGTACTTTTTACAAATATTTATTTTATCCTAAAAACCCAGAAGCAGTTATAGTGGATAGCAAAATTATAGCAAATGCACCTGTAAAATTTCTAGTAGCGGGTATGGGAGATGCACTTGGTACCTATTTTGAAGCCAGGGCTTGTGTTAGAACTGATTCTCCAAGCCTAGAAAATGGAGGCATATCCATGTCTGCCATGGCACTTTGCAAATTATGTTATAGCACATTGATGGAATACGGCTACCAAGCCAAGTTGTCCTGTGAGAAACATTTGATTACACCTGCTCTGGAAGCCATTATTGAGGCTAATGTATATCTGAGTGGAGTAGGTGCTGATAATGGGGGACTTGCGGTTTCACACTCTGTATACAACGGATTTACGGCTTTGCAAGAATGTGAAAACACAATGCATGGACCTTTAGTCGCATTTGGTACTATGACACAGCTTATTTTGGAAAGGGCTCCGCAAGAAGAATTAAAAAAGGTCATGGATTTTTGCTATAAAGTGGGCCTGCCTATAACATTAAACCAAATTGGTGTAACGGATGAAAGAAGAGTCTATATAGCGGCTCAAAAAGCTTGTGTGCCGGGAGAGACAGTTCATAATTTAGCAGGAGATGTAACTCCGGATCAGCTGTATGATGCAATACTGACAGCGGATTTACTTGGCCGGGAATATTTTAAATAGTAAAATATGGATTGTATAAAAAGGGCAAGATGCCCTTCTTTATATATTTTTAAAAGATTGACAGAGCAAGATTATTTTATCTGTAACATTTTGCGAGTACTATCCATACAATATAATTGGTAAATTATTTAAGAAGGAACAAGAATGCAAGGAGGTTCCTAATGTATAGTAATGAATTTTTCCGCTGTCCATATCTATACCGTATTGATGAACCCATGTGTCCATTTTTAAATAGACAGATGGGATATTACGACGATCTTGGATATTATGATTATCCTGAAGATCTCATACGTTCTTATGAAAATGGTTATAGAAACATGTTCGTGCCACAAATGCCTGGTGACAGATGGAGTAGATGGGAAGATCTAGGGGGTGCATTGACATCGGCACCTGCCGTTTCATCATGGGCTTCTAATAGGCTGGATACTTTTGTAAGGGGAACAGACAATGCACTGT
>NZ_JBHMIY010000056.1:0-9639 GCF_042436595.1 Clostridium sp. MT-14 | reverse complement strand
ATCACATACTGCCACTAAAACTGCTTCATCTTTATTGGCTGCCAGGGCTTCAACATGTTTATATGAAATCCTTCCGCAGCCTATAATGGCAAATCTCAATTTCTTCATAAAAACACCTCTTAAATATAAATAATTAATCAACTTACAATTGCGACATGTTTTTATTTTTTAACTTAACCTGCTCGCATGCTTTTCATTATAATACATACTCTCTCTTTTGTCACTTTCACCCTTTTACCGCTTTTTTTCTACATTATCTCTACATCTAACCGCTGATCCTAGTGCAAATTATTGATTTCAGTAAAACTATACTCATCCTTTAATTCATAGGATTGGAGTATGGCCATTGTGATCCAAAAAAAGGATATGACTTTTGGTGCAGAAAAAAAATCATCAATTAAATTCATCAATATAAAAACCACAAAAGACACAAAGAACCCTCTATAAAACTTTAAAAAAAATTTATCTTTAACATTCTTAAGAAAATATATGAGTTTTACCATAGATGAAATTATAATTGATACAAATGCAGCTGTTCCAAATATTCCCATTTCTGCTTGCATTTCCAGAAAAATATTATGGGGATGTTTTGGAACAAAATTACTTGTTTTCAGACCCGGTTTTTGATACATGTATCTAGCACATGCTTTTTCAAAATTTCCATTTCCTACACCTATAATGGAATGATCCTTAATTATCATTATAGCTGTATCCCAAATTTTTATTCTAGATGTATTTTGGGTAACATCTGTCAATTCCCTCAACCTACTAGAAATCTGCGGTATAAAAAAGCTGACTATTCCAATGGGGATTAGTGTAAATAAAAATTTCAGGCTGTACATAAATGCAATTATTATACATCCTATCCCAAATCCAAGCCATGCATTCCTGGAAAAGCTAAATAGTATATTCAATAAAAATATGGATGCAATCAATATATAAAGTACCTTCCTCTTTATGTCCTTTTCCTTAATAGCAAGCATTATTATGGGAAATATAATTAAAATAAAATAGGCTCCTAAATTATTAGAATTTTCCAGCGTTGAACTAATTCTGAGTCTGCTTACAGATTCCCCTGCTTGAATCACACCTATTCCTGAAGCATAATCCCATATTCCTATAATTCCTACTATAACAGAAATAAATATATAACAATATAAAATTCCTTTTAAAAATTTCTTTTCAAACCCCTGGCTAAATATTATGAAATATAAAATTATGTAACTCATATATCTCAGAGTTTTATAAACAGATTCCATTTTATAATCTGCATAGATAGATGAAACAGCCATTATAATTATCAGGGCCATTATAGATATACTCAAATAATCAGATAAAAATCCCTTTATACCTCTAATAAAACTCTTTCTCATGTCTTTAAAAAATACAAGTCCTATAAAATATATAAAAAATACTACTAGCATCCATATATCTCCACTAAATGGTATTCCCATAAATTTGAATTTACTATATACTAGCGGCATAATAATTACATACATATAGATGGATAAATACAATATCAACTGATAAATTGCCATAATTTAGTACTCCTTTTTTAAAATTATTCATTGACATATTTTCTAAGATATACATTGGATATGATTGAAGACAATATATAAGTTGAAACTGTAGATAATGATGCCCCAATAGATCCAAACTTAGTTATAAGAACTATATTAAGAACTATATTGACTATACCTGTTATCATTGAATTATAAAAGTTGACTTTCACAAGTTTCATACTGGCAAGCACATTGCCCGATGGTATTCTAAAGGTACCTGCTATAAGATATCCCACAGTCAATATTCTAAAATTGGTAATTGAATCAGAATATTGCTTAGTAAATACAGTTTCCACAATAAAAGGAGCAAATACTATAAGGACAATCGTTATAAATATATTTAAAATAAACAGATACTTAACAAGTATATAATATTTATCTTTAATCCATTTTCTATCATCCCAATGCCTTGCAAAATAAGGATAGGCAAAAGTCAATATTGACATAGGAATAAACATCAAATTAAACGGAATTAACATAGCAACATTATAAGACGCTATTATCTCACTACTCTTGGTTATAGCTCCTACAAAAAAAGTATCCATTAGATACAGCAGCTGCGACATTGCATTTGTAAGACAGCTAACCACAGAATATTTTAAAAAATCCCTTTTTTCTTCCTTGGCGGGATAAGCTATCTTAGCAATCTTTTTCACCTGATTACGTATAAGATATATGCCAATAATAATAGAAATTATATATGCCATATATCTCCCAGCAATTATACCATTTACACTAAAATAATATCCAAAACAAACATTGCCAAAAAAGTACAATAAAGTGTTTGTGATTGTAAGCAGTGAAAATTCGTTATTCCTAAGTTCCGCTCTAAGCAGTGTTTGAATTTCATTAAAAAATATTGTCATAAGGGGAATTGCCGACAGATAAAAAAGCATCTGGGTACTTCCCTCTACTGGCAGTTTGAAAAATACAGTATATACTATAATTGATATAGCTATAAGTAAATTAAAGGCACTTCCTATTTTAACAGCATATTTAAAATAAGATAGTCTTCTATCTTCTCTTTTCTCCATACTGCAGTATTGCAGCGAACTAGACACCATTCCCAGGCCTTCCAGTGTCAAAAATATATTCAATATATTTTGAGCATATGTAAAATCTCCATATAGTTTTTTCCCCAATATTCTAGTCATAAAAAACATTATGCCAAACTGTATCACTTTATTTACAAAATTCGCACTGAATATTTGCACAAGTCCTTTTTTCAATACCAGCTTAATTGTACTTGCATCTTTCATATTAACCTCCAGATTCCGAAACAAATATACTGATCATTTCACAATACTGGAAAGTATATTCTCCAGTTTTCTAGTTATATTATCTCTGGAATAATTTGTTATAGCATATTTCCTTCCATTACTTCCGAGTTTTCTTCTCAATTCATCATCTTTGGATAATTTTAAAACCGCATTCGCCAGATCAGATGAATTTTCCGGTTCAACCACTATTCCTGCCTCAGCTTCTTCTATCAATCTTGCAGCTTCACCATCAACGGCAAGTACAATAGGAAGTTCTGTTGCAAGTGCTTCAAACATTTTTGAGGGAAGGGCACCTTTAAATATATCCAGTTTTTTCAATGGTATAATAGAAGCATCCATGGAGGCAATTATCTTAGGCATATTAGCTTTTGGCTGAACTGGTAAAAAAGTAACATTTTCAAGTTTTTTTTCAGCCGCCATATTTATAAGTTTTTGCTTTTCGGGACCATCCCCTACAAAAACAAATTGTATGTTCCTATGTTCTTTTAAAATTTCTGCCGCATTTATTATAATTTCAAGTCCTTGAGCTAAACCGTGTATTCCACCGTAACAGGCTGCGAATTTACCGTTTATGCCTATAGATTCTCTAAATTTTTCATCTCTGTTCTCTTTTCTAAAAAATTCAGTATCCACTCCATTGGTTATAAGATGAATTTTTTCACTATCAAATCCCCTGTCAATTATATTGTCAACTATTCCTCTTGTTTGGCCTGTAATTGCATCAGCCTTTCTATAACAAAACTCCTCCAGCCATGTAGATGCTTTTATCAACAGCTTATTATGAAGTACACCGAGTTTAACAGCAGATTCAGGCCATAGATCCGATACATTGAACACAAATTTAGCCTTTATTTTTCTAGCTATCACATAACCTGACCATCCTAAAAAGAGAGGGGGTGATTCAGTTATAACTACATCTTGTTTCTCAATATATTTAGAGCCGGTAAATACAGAAGAAAAGGTAAAAGAAAGATAATTTCGGAGTCTTTTTAGAAATCCCTTTTCTTTAGTAGCATATATTCTCGTTCTAATTATCCTTATTCCATCTATTTTTTCTATTACAACCTTCTTGCCTTTATATCCTTCAAATATTTCTCCTTTAGGGTAATTTGGCATAGCCGTAAGTATCGTAACTTCATGTCCAAACTTTTTTAGACGTTTTGCAAACTCAAAAATTCTATTTTGAGGTGCACCTACTTCTGGAGGACAGTACTGTGTCAAAAACAATATTTTCATAATTTCACCACCAAATATAACTATGAATTCACTACATTCTTGTATATAATATCAATTTTATTAAAATTATCTTCTACATTAAAATTATCTTCCACAAATTTTCTTGCATTTTTTCCCATCAGTATTCTCAAATTCCTGTCTAAAATCAGCTTCTCCAGAGCTAGTTCTATATCATCACTGTTCTTCTTTTTAACAAGAATACTTGATACATTAGGATCTGTAGCTTCTGGAAGTCCTCCAACATCCGATACTATAACTGGAGTGCCGCAGGACTGGGCCTCAACTACTGCAACTCCAAAGCTTTCACTATCTAAAGTAGAAGGAAATACAGCTATATCAAATCTATTAAATGCCTCTGCAACCTGTTTTCTATCTAAAAATCCAAGAAACCTAATTTCATCTTTTATTCCCAAATCAACAGCAAGATTTTCTAGATAATCTCTCTGAGATCCCCTTCCGCCTATTTCCAACTTCAATTTTTTATCTGGATACTTTTTATGTAATTTTCCAAAGGCCCTAATTAAATACTCTATTCCATATTTTTCTTCCAGAGTTTTTATTGTCCCTATAGTTATACAATCCTTACTTCTATATTTATCCTCAGATGGCTTAAATAAATTCAAATTGACACCAAAAGGTGTTACCTCTATTTTTTTATCTGTATATTTATTGGTTTCAATTGCCATGACTTTACTTGTAGAAAGTATCCTATCGGCTTTTTTTAAATTGTATTTAAGCATGATTTTTTTTAATATACCGTTTTGTGGAAAATCAAATACGTCACTTCCCCATACCGACAATATAAATGGATGAAATTTAGATAATGCTCCCAATAGTCCATAACTAGTTGCATAGTGAGCATGAACTATATCAGGCTTTATTTTATAAATAATATTTTTCACTTTTGTAATAGAAGATAGATACTTTAATTTTTTTATAGAACTATTTTTTCTAGTTTCCGTTAAATCATAATCCAAAGTGTATACACAGACCCCGTCTATTTTGCCAGGATTCAGAGATATAACATATATATCATATCCTCTATTTTTAAAAAAATCACACAGTTTTTTAGTATGTATACTATTTGCATCGGACAGATAACATATTTTCATATATACTCCTCCAAAACTATTCTTTTAAATCATCTACAACTTTTCTCGCTCTTGCCTCCCAAGTATTGTACCATATAATTTTTTTTATATTATTTATTTTTTCTCCGTATGACTTAGGATTATTAATTATATATTCCAATTGTTTTTTTAATTCTTCTCTTGAATAGTCTATAGCCCATCCTATATCATTATCATTTATAAACTCCCCAACAGATGTCATATTTGTAGCAATTACAGGTTTGCCATAAGTAAGGTAGTCAAACAACTTTACAGGCATAGCAAATTCCCTATACTTCTGAGGTTTTACAAAAATACTAAATAAATCTGCCTTTTTAAAATATGGAATCAATTTGTCTCCTGATTCGTGAATTATATGTATTCTGTCATTAATATATTTTTGGTATTTATATTTTTCTGAATTCCATTCCTTTTCCCTGCAACAAACTGTCAAGCTCAAATTTTTATTCTGATTGACTACTTCAAAAAGATATTCCAGATTATAGAGATAATTTAGTCCCCCTACATAAAATATATTCAAATTCTTTTTCATATCATTTATGTCGCTTTGAAAAGATATTTTATGTTTTTCAGCTGCAGGAGGCAATTCCTCAACTTTTCCTTTAAAATCTATCGGTATATAATCATACATCTTCAATGATGGAAGATAAAAAACATCCAAAAGATACTTATACCTCAATAAATCATATTTGTAGAACATACATGCTATAATTCTCTTTACAAATGATACTGATAACTTGTATTCGTCAAACTTCCAATATACATCTCTATAAAATAATCCAATTTTTATTCCGTGTCTCTTACAAAAACTAAAAAAACCAAAATCTAAAAATGGAAACATTGGAATATGATTTTTTTCAGTTAATATTGTTGGCTCCGTAGAACTTTCCGAGTACATAAAATCATATTTTACTCCATCTTTAATTTTTCTTTTTATTTGCCCTATACTATATTTTCTTTCTTTTCCATATCCCATAACAATATCTACATTATATCCAATACTTTTAAAAGCATTCAGCATCCTCAAAGGTCTTATTTGAGATGCTGACGGCCAATTTTCATTTATTTTAAATGGTATATGAAATATACAATTTGACAATATAATCCATCCTTTCAAAAATCACTTCAATAATTAACTTGAAAGAATACTAATATATAATTCTTTAAGTTCTTCACCAATTGAATCATAATTGAACTTAGATTCAGCATAATTTCTTATGTAATTGGGATCAAAATAATCATAATTTTCTATCATGGATTTTATCCCAATTTCCAATTGCTTTTTACTGCCAGGTTTAACTAATATTCCAACTTTTTCATTTACAAAATCCTCTGGTCCGCCGCACTCAGTTGCAAGTACAGGTTTCCCTCCAGCCATGGATTCTATCAATACGCTGCCAAATGTTTCCTTAATACTAGGCAATATTAAAAAATCATTCCTATCTATTAATTTTGGTATTTCAGATTTATCCACCTTTCCATAAAAATTGCATTTATCTGATATGTGAAGATCTTTACACATTTTCTCATATTTATGCCTTTTAGAACCATCACCTACTATATTAAAATCTATATTATAGTAAGGATTTTCAGTTATAAAATCAGCAAGTGCAGGTATAAAATATTGTAGTCCCTTTACTTCACTGTCAGGCATCAATCCTATAAACAACAAACGCCAATTTTTTTTATCATTATTACCTGTTTGCTTATTATTGCAAAAATATAAAGATGTATCTACAACATTCCCTATTATCTTACTTTTAAATTTGAATTTTAAGCTGGCAAGCTCTTTTGCCAGATATGTACTTACCGTAATTACATATCTGGCTCTTTTATATGATAAATAAAATAAAATCCTATTATAAATTTTATTTGAGAATTCATGAACTTTTGAGGAATGTTCTGTTATTATATATGGTATATTATTAAAGAACTTACTATATATGTATCCTATAAAACCTGCTGTATAACATACATGGCAGTGTATTAAACTTATATTGTTTTCAACTACTATTTTGTTCAACATTTTGGCTGCCTTGATCATGCTGAAAAGCCTCGATATTTTAGCTTTTTTAAAATAATCAGTATTGGCCCTATATACAATTATTTCATCTTCAACAAATCTCATACATTTTCCCCTGTTTATATTCTTGTCATAGGGGTAAAATACAACTGGTATTAATCCAACCTGTTTCAAAGCTTTAACTTGTTCTTTAATGAATATACCATTTACAGGATTCACACTGTCAGGATACCAGCTTGCTAGTATTAAAATCTTCAATTAACAGCACCTCAGATTCTAATTATTTTTAAATTTTTCTGTTACTCGTTATAAGAGCCATTGACATACCCATAGATATCCAAAAAGGTGTATACCACATAATAGTACTGGGTCCAAAAGATAAAAACACTATTCCAAACAAATTTGATGAAAACATAATTGAGTATTTCTTCATCTCCCTATCTGAATAATCATAAGAACGCAGCGGAGATCTTATCATGTTGGCATATATATATATTGTGTATAAAAAAATTGCCACACCAAAATTTCCCAATATTTCAAACCAGAAACTGTGAACATTCAGGACTCCAAAAGTATTATTCATCTTTTTTACATAGTTTTCAATATTTCCAGGACCAAAGCCCAGATAATGTTTTTGAATAATAACTCCATGTACTACATCATAGATAAGTGTATATCTCTCGTTCTCCGATCCTTTTTTGCCCAGCTGCAGTAATTTTTCATCCTGCGGGTTCAAACGATAATCTGAATTAAAAATATTCAATTTGCTCAATAATCTTGAACCTGTTATTTTCCCATAAAAAGGCTGCATATTCGGTATAAAAGAAATTCCTAAAAATACCGCTATGGTAACAGTTGCCAAAATTGCAAGTCTTTTTATATTATACACACTTCTATTATTTGAGAAAGAATAGAAAATTATCATAAATAATAATACAATAAATATAGTAATCCAGGCTGTTCTGGATCTAGTAAATATTAAATTTAACTGACTTATGAAATATAACAACAAATAGATCCTTTTATTAAATCTGCTATTGGTGAATAGCCATGCTCCAATTAATATCGTCATGCCTATAACTAAAAATGCTGCATAATTATTGGGATTGTAAAAAAACACAACTGGTATCTTTTTAACATAACTTATCTGGGTTACTATAGGATCCCACTCTTCAAAATGATTTCTAACTCCATACCTTACTCCAAATATTTCCAATGTTCCAAGAAACAATACGCCCATATATATATATTCTAAAAGCTTTAGGCTCTTATTCATGACTGTTCTAGATCTATTTTCCCAAATCATCATAATCATAAGGGATATCATAATAAAAAAATTAAATATATACTTAATGGACAACTTTTTATCTTCAGAAATAAAAAAACCAAACAGCATATATACAATGAATATACTGATAAAAATAAAATACTTATTATTCTTAATTAAATCAAAACCAATATTATTATAGTGTTTCACAAAACCATATATGAAAAATAGCATATATATAAACAAAGTCACATAAAAATAATATACTTCATATCTACTTCCTATGGGTATCTTCAGTGAAAAATTTATAATAGCAAACAATAATGTAGAAAAATATATAAGATCCAATTTGCAGGTAATAAATTTCTTATAAATTATAGTAACATAAAAAGCTGCAAATAACTGGACTACAATCAAACTTGGAAACATAAGGTAATTTGCTATTAAACTCAAGATAATTAATATGTATACAATTCTGCTTTGGCCATTAGAAGCTGTTTTCATCAACATTTCCACCTTTTCATTTATTACTGAGTATTTTGTCTACATCTACCATATCCATAGTTGAAAAATCTTTGAATGGAAATTTAACCGGCATACCTGTAAGCCTCGATTTATATGATGACAAAATTATAGACATTCAATTTTTACAATATTTCCCATCTATGAGAGTTCTCTTATTATTGTTTACTGCATCTATCATATCCTTGAAAAGAGGTATGTGTCCAAAGCCATATACGGTATCGGGATTCCCTTCCTGTGTCCTTGACATCTCATCATCTACGTCCCTGTGATCTGCAAATTCCCAGGTCTCTATCTTATTTACTGCAAGTCCGCCTATGCACACGGTGCCTTTTTCTCCAAATATGCTGAGGGTTTCTTCCAGATTCTTTGGATAAACACAGGCACTTCCCTCCACTATTCCTATGGAGCCATTTTTGAATCTTATTATAATCGCCCCAAAATCCTCCGCCTCTATATTTCTTATAAAGGTATCACACTGGGCATATACACTATAGATTTCTCCACCCATCATCCACTGGAGTAAATCTATATTGTGTATACACTGATTCATCAGTGTGCCTCCATCGAGTTTCCAGGTCCCTCTCCAGGGAGCCTGATTGTAATAGTCCATATCTCT
>NZ_JBHMIY010000055.1:0-9714 GCF_042436595.1 Clostridium sp. MT-14 | reverse complement strand
GTAAGTAATATGCTTGAAATTGACAGTAACGAGTACAGCAAGGAAAAGGCCGAATGAGGAGCAGAGTTTACTTAGGTAAATGAGCACCGGAATGAAGCATTTGACGAAGCTGGACGAAGTTAATGGCAATTTCCAACAAAGGCAGTAAGTCTAAAATTGTTAGTGACGAGCAAGACAAGGAAAAATGCGAAGGAGGAACAGAGTTTACTTGAGTAAATGAGTACCGCAGTGAGTATTTTGACACAGTATTGCGAAGTTAATAACAATTTTCAACAGAGTCAAAGACAACTTTTAAATTAAGAGTTTGATCCTGGCTCAGGACGAACGCTGGCGGCGTGCCTAACACATGCAAGTCGGGCGAAGAAGCTCCTTCGGGAGAATCTTAGCGGCGGACGGGTGAGTAACACGTGGGTAACCTGCCTCAAAGAGGGGGATAGCCTCCCGAAAGGGAGATTAATACCGCATGACAAATATAATCCGCATGGATTATATTTTAAAGGAGAAATCCGCTTTGAGATGGACCCGCGGCGCATTAGCTAGTTGGCAGGGTAACGGCCTACCAAGGCGACGATGCGTAGCCGACCTGAGAGGGTGAACGGCCACATTGGAACTGAGAGACGGTCCAGACTCCTACGGGAGGCAGCAGTGGGGAATATTGCACAATGGGCGAAAGCCTGATGCAGCAACGCCGCGTGAGTGAAGAAGGTTTTCGGATTGTAAAGCTCTGTCATCTGGGACGATAATGACGGTACCAGATGAGGAAGCCACGGCTAACTACGTGCCAGCAGCCGCGGTAATACGTAGGTGGCAAGCGTTGTCCGGAATTACTGGGCGTAAAGGGTGCGCAGGCGGACATTTAAGTGAGATGTGAAATACCCGGGCTTAACCCGGGCAGTGCATTTCAAACTGGGTGTCTGGAGTGCAGGAGAGGAGAACGGAATTCCTAGTGTAGCGGTGAAATGCGTAGAGATTAGGAAGAACACCAGTGGCGAAGGCGGTTCTCTGGACTGTAACTGACGCTGAGGCACGAAAGCGTGGGTAGCAAACAGGATTAGATACCCTGGTAGTCCACGCCGTAAACGATGAGTACTAGGTGTAGGAGGTATCGACCCCTTCTGTGCCGCAGTAAACACAATAAGTACTCCGCCTGGGAAGTACGATCGCAAGATTAAAACTCAAAGGAATTGACGGGGGCCCGCACAAGCAGCGGAGCATGTGGTTTAATTCGAAGCAACGCGAAGAACCTTACCTGGACTTGACATCCCCTGCATATCTCAGAGATGAGAGAAGCCCTTCGGGGCAGGGAGACAGGTGGTGCATGGTTGTCGTCAGCTCGTGTCGTGAGATGTTAGGTTAAGTCCTGCAACGAGCGCAACCCCTGTTGTTAGTTGCTAACAGTAAGATGAGCACTCTAACGAGACTGCCGCGGTTAACGCGGAGGAAGGTGGGGATGACGTCAAATCATCATGCCCCTTATGTCCAGGGCAACACACGTGCTACAATGGGCAGAACAGAGAGAAGCAAGGCCGCGAGGTGGAGCGAACCTCAAAAACTGTTCCCAGTTCGGATTGCAGGCTGAAACCCGCCTGCATGAAGCTGGAGTTGCTAGTAATCGCGAATCAGCATGTCGCGGTGAATACGTTCCCGGGCCTTGTACACACCGCCCGTCACACCATGAGAGCCGGCAACACCCGAAGTCCGTAGTCTAACGAAAGAGGACGCGGCCGAAGGTGGGGTTGGTGATTGGGGTGAAGTCGTAACAAGGTAGCCGTAGGAGAACCTGCGGCTGGATCACCTCCTTTCTAGGGAGTCGAAAGGGAGCCTGAGAAAGGCNGAGAGCCGGCAACACCCGAAGTCCGTAGTCTAACGAAAGAGGACGCGGCCGAAGGTGGGGTTGGTGATTGGGGTGAAGTCGTAACAAGGTAGCCGTAGGAGAACCTGCGGCTGGATCACCTCCTTTCTAGGGAGTCGAAAGGGAGCCTGAGAAAGGCTTTCTTAAAAGGTTTGTCTTATGTAAGTATCCGTTTATTCTGTTTGATTTTGAGGGATTATCCTCAAAAATTTTATAATTTNNNCTTGCACGCAGAGGGTCAAGAGTTCGAATCTCTTTATCTCCACCATTGAGGGCTTATAGCTCAGCTGGTTAGAGCGCACGCCTGATAAGCGTGAGGTCGATGGTTCGAGTCCATTTAAGCCCACCATTAATCAATTGTAAAATGCCTAATTAACATTTCACAATTGATAGTTAAATTTTATTTTAGTTTTACAGTGAGAACATCAATTGTGAATTGAGCACTGCGAATTGAAAGAAATTTGTTCTTTGAAAATTGCACAGTAAATATAATAGAGTTGGCAGTAACGAGCATATCGAGGAAAAACTGGAGCGAGGAGTGGAGTTTACTTATGTAAATGAACACCGGAACGAGAGTTTTGACGAAGAGATGCGAAGTTAATGGCAATTTTAAAGCTAAAATTGGCAGCAGCGAGTACAGCAAGGAAAAGGCCAAAGGAGGAGCGGAGTTTACTTAGTGTAAATGAGCACCGCAGTGAGGCATTTGACGCAGCTGTAGGAAGCTAATGGTACTTTTAGAGCTAAGGTTAGAAATAACCTTTGTAGGAAAGCAAGTTATAACTCAGATTGAAGTTAAAAAAACATTTAAAGTAAGATTTATAACTCAGTAATAGAAAATTGGCAGCAGCGAACAAGACCAGGAAAGACTCGATAGAGGAGCGGAGTTTACTTAGTGTAAAGGAGCACCGCAGTGAGGCATTTGACGCAGCTGTAGGAAGCTAATGGTAATTTTAGNTGAGCACCGCAGTGAGGCATTTGACGCAGCTGTAGGAAGCTAATGGCAATTTTAGGGCTAAGGTTAGAAATAACCTTTGTAGTAAAGCAAATTATAACTAAGATTGAAGTTAAAAAAACATTTAAGGTAAGATTTATAACTAAGTAATAGATAATTGGCAGCAGCGAACAAGACAATGAGACTCGATAGAGGAGCGGAGTTTAGTTAGTGTAAATGAGCACCGCAGGGAGGCATTTGACGCAGCTGTAGGAAGCTAATGGTAATTTTAGAGCTAAGGTTAGAAATGACCTTTGTAGTAAAGCAAGTTATAACTCAGATTGAAGTTAAAAAAACACTTAAGGTAAGATTTATAACTAAGTAATAGAAAATTGGCAGTAACGAGCAGTTCGAGGAAAGGCTTGAGGGAGGAGCAGAGCTTACTTATGTAAGTGAGCACCGCAGCGAAAGACTTGACGATGAAATGCAAAGTTAGTAGCAATTTTTCAATCAGAGTAATAGAAAATTGGCAGTAACGAGTAGTTCGAAGAAAGGCTTGAGGGAGGAGCAGAGCTTACTTATGTAAGTGAGCACCGAAGCGAAAGACTTGACGATGATATGCAAAGTTAGTAGCAATTTTTGAATCAGAGTAATAGAAAATTGGCAGTAACGAGTATGGCAAGGAAAAAGCAGAAGGAAGGGCGGAGTTTACTTATGTAAATGAGCACTGGAGTGAAGCTTTTGACGCAGCCAGGGGAAGTTAATGGCGATTTTCCAATCAGAGTAATAGAAAATTGGCAGCAGCGAACAAGACAAGGAAAGACTCGATAGAGGAGCGGAGTTTACTTATGTAAATGAGCATCGGAAAGAGAGTTTTGACGAAATATTGTGAAGCTGATGGTAATTTTCGAAGCAAAGGTCAAGCTACAAAGGGCGCACGGAGGATGCCTTGGCACCAGGAGCCTAAGAAGGACGTGATAAGCTGCGAAAAGCTCTGGGTAGGCGCAAATAGCCAGAGAACCAGAGATATCCGAATGGGGAAACCCACCCGGCAAAGACCGGGAACTGGAGTCTGAATACATAGGACTTCAGAGGCAAACCCGGGGAACTGAAACATCTAAGTACCCGGAGGAAGAGAAAGAAAGATCGATTTTCCAAGTAGCGGCGAGCGAAAGGGAAAGAGCCCAAACCAGGAACTTGTTCCTGGGGTTGAGGTCAGGTCAAAAAGAGAGAGGAAGCTTAAGCGAATACAACTGGAAAGTTGAGCCGCAGACGGTAAAAGCCCGGTAGGTGAAAAGCAGAGACTCGAAGGCCTGAACCAGAGTACCACGAGACACGAGGAACCTTGTGGGAAGCAGGGAGGACCACCTCCCAAGGCTAAATACTACCTGGTGACCGATAGAGAAGAAGTACCGTGAGGGAAAGGTGAAAAGAACCCCGGGAGGGGAGTGAAATAGAATCTGAAACCGTGTGTCCACAAATAGTCGAAGCACAATAAAGTGCGACGGCGTGCTTTTTGTAGAACGAGCCAGCGAGTTGCGGTATGCAGCAAGGTTAAGTACTTAAGGTACGGAGCCGGAGGGAAACCGAGTCTTAAAAGGGCGGGAAGTTGTATAGTGCAGACCCGAAACCGGGTGACCTATCCATGGCCAGGTTGAAGCGGAAGTAAAATTTCGTGGAGGACCGAACCACAATGGTGTTGAAAAACCATGGGATGAGCTGTGGATAGCGGAGAAATTCCAATCGAACTCGGAGATAGCTGGTTCTCCTCGAAATAGCTTTAGGGCTAGCGTCGGGAATGAGTAATGGAGGTAGAGCACTGACTGGGGTAGGGGCTGACAACAGTTACTGAACCCTATCAAACTCCGAATGCCAAATACTTGAATTCCGGCAGTCAGACTGCGAATGATAAGATCCGTAGTCAAAAGGGAAAAAGCCCAGACCACCGGCTAAGGTCCCAAAGTGTAAGTTAAGTGGAAAAGGAAGTGTGATCTCTAAGACAACTAGGATGTTGGCTCAGAAGCAGCCATACATTTAAAGAGTGCGTAACAGCTCACTAGTCAAGAGGTCATGCGCCGAAGATGTCCGGGGCTAAAACTTACCACCGAAGCTGTGGGCTAGAGATAGCGGTAGAGGAGCATGCTGTCCAGGTAGAAGCTGTACCGGAAGGAGCAGTGGACAGGACAGGAGAGAGAATGCTGGCATAAGTAGCGAGAAATAAGTGAGAATCTTATTGGTCGAAAACCTAAGGTTTCCTGGGGAAGGTTCGTCCACCCAGGGTAAGTCGGGACCTAAGCCGAGGCCGAAAGGCGTAGGTGATGGACAATCGGTTGAGAGTCCGATACCGCAGAATACCGGTAAAGACCCGAAGGGATGACGCAGGAGGATAGGATGTGCATACAGATGGAGGTATGTCCAAGCAGCGAGTAAGGGAAGGGAGGCAAATCCCCCTTTTCAATTGTGAGCTGTGACGGGGAAGCCGAAAGGCGAAGTATCCGAGATCACACTGCCGAGAAAAGTCTCTAGGGAGGTAAACTGTGCCCGTACCGCAAACCGACACAGGTAGGTGAGGAGAGGATCCTAAGACCATCGGAAGAATTGTTGTCAAGGAACTCGGCAAATTGACTCCGTAACCTAGGGAGAAGGAGTGCCTCGGAAGAGGCCGCAGAGAAGAGGCTCAAGCAACTGTTTATCAAAAACACAGGTCTCTGCTAAAGCGAAAGCTGAAGTATAGGGGCTGACGCCTGCCCGGTGCTGGAAGGTTAAGGGGAATACTTAATAGAGATATGAAGGTAAGAACTTAAGCCCCAGTAAACGGCGGCCGTAACTATAACGGTCCTAAGGTAGCGAAATTCCTTGTCGGGTAAGTTCCGACCCGCACGAATGGCGTAATGATTTGAGCACTGTCTCGACAACAAATCCGGCGAAATTGAAGTGCAAGTGAAGATGCTTGCTACCCGCGATTGGACGGAAAGACCCCGTAGAGCTTTACTGCAGCTTAACACTGAATTTCGGTATTGTCTGTACAGAATAGGTGGGAGACATGGAAGCATGGGCGCCAGCCCATGTGGAGCCGACGTTGGGATACCACCCTGACGGTACTGGGATTCTAACCGGGTGCCATGAAACTGGCGACGGGACAATGTTAGGTGGGCAGTTTGACTGGGGCGGTCGCCTCCGAAAGGGTAACGGAGGCGTACAAAGGTTTCCTCAGAAGGGTTAGAAATTCTTCGGAGAGTGCAAAGGCAAAAGGGAGCCTGACTGCGACACAGACAGGTGGAGCAGGGACGAAAGTCGGTCTTAGTGATCCGGTGGTACCTCGTGGGAGGGCCATCGCTCAACGGATAAAAGCTACCTCGGGGATAACAGGCTGATCTCCCCCAAGAGTTCACATCGACGGGGAGGTTTGGCACCTCGATGTCGGCTCGTCGCATCCTGGGGCTGAAGTAGGTCCCAAGGGTTGGGCTGTTCGCCCATTAAAGCGGCACGCGAGCTGGGTTCAGAACGTCGTGAGACAGTTCGGTCCCTATCCGTCGCGGGCGCAGGAAATTTGAGAGGAGCTGTCCTTAGTACGAGAGGACCGGGATGGACTGACCTCTGGTGAACCAGTTGTTCCGCCAGGAGCACCGCTGGGTAGCCAAGTTGGGAAGGGATAAACGCTGAAAGCATCTAAGCGTGAAGCCCCCCTCGAGAAGAGATTTCCCACAGCGAAAGCTGGTAAGACCCCTCGGAGAACACGAGGAGATAGGTCAGGGGTGTAAGCAGGGTAACCTGCTCAGCTGACTGATACTAATAGGTCGAGGGCTTGACCAAAAGAAGACATGGATGGGATATTTACTGTGCAATTTTGAGAGAACAGAGTTTTTAAAGTTTATATTTATGTTGTAGAAACTTTAAAAAGTTTTTTTAAGAAGTATTGACAAGTAACAAGAAGGACAGTATAATATTAAATTGTGATGGGGAAATTTTTGACGAAATTTACTTAACTAAAGTTGGTAAGTACTGATGAAGGTGATATGCTAAATAAATTGGTAGTAACGAGCAAGATGAGGAAAAATGTGAATGAGAAGCGGAATTTACTTATGTAAATGAGCATCGGAATGAATGTTTTGACGAAATATTGCGAAGTTAATAGCAATTTATAAGAAAATTAGNGTAAAAATATCTGGTGGCAATAACGTGAAGGCAACACCCCTTACCATTTCGAACAGGAAGGTTAAGCTTCACAGTGCCCATGGTACTGCAGGGGAGGCCCTGTGGGAGAGCAGGTCGTCGCCAGGTAAATATATGGATCTTTAGCTCAGTTGGTTAGAGCAACCGGCTCATAACCGGTTGGTCCGGGGTTCGAGTCCCTGAAGGTCCACCATATGGGGGTATAGCTCAGCTGGGAGAGCATCTGCCTTGCACGCAGAGGGTCAAGAGTTCGAATCTCTTTATCTCCACCACACGAGTAACAATTTGTTACTCTTTTTTTAGTTATCATATATAGCGCTTAATATTCGTCTGTTGACTGAAAAAGTTAAAGTTTTAAATCCTTTTAAAGACCAAAAGTTATGTCTATTTTTGGCCTATTTTTTATATATTTATTTTTTTATATATTGAGTAAAATCAAATTAGTGTGAAAATTTATTTGATTTTAGCAGGGATTTTAAGTTGTAAGTAGAATATATAAACTAAGTGCAAAGTAAGAGGAGGAATTGCTTATGAAAAATTATTCAACAAAATATTTAAGAAATGTAGGAATTATTGGTCACAGTGGATCTGGGAAAACTACATTAACAGAAGCAATACTTTACTATACGAAAGCTACAGATAGATTTGGGAAAATTGAAGATGGAAATACTGTTAGTGATTATGACACTGAAGAAAAAAAGAGAAAAATATCTTTATCTACATCAATAGTTTCTTGTGAATATAATGATGTAAAGATAAATTTAGTTGATATGCCAGGATATTTTGATTTTATAGGAGAAACTGTGGAAGGATTAAGAGCTGTTGATACAGCAATGATTGTTGTATCAGGTGTATCAGGAATACAGGTAGGGACAGAAAAATCCTGGGATTATTTAAATAAGAACAATTTACCAAGAGCCTTTTATGTGAATAAGCTAGATAGGGAAAATTCTAATTTTGGAAAGGTGATGGAAGAATTAAAGCAGAAATTTGGTATATCTGTAGTACCTGTTCAGTATCCTATAGGTAAAGAAAGCGATTTTAAAGGTGTTGTAAACGTTATTTCAAGAAGAGCTAGGATATTTAATAGTAAAACTAAAGCTATGGAAGAAGGGGATATACCTGAAGATATTTTAGAAAAAGTAGATGAATGTAAAAATATGATAATGGAAGCCGTAGCAGAGACAGATGAAAAACTTTTAGATAAATATTTCGATGAAGGTACTTTAAGCGATGAGGATATATATGAGGGTTTAATAAAGGGGTGTTCAAAGGGAGAAGTAGTGCCTGTAATGTGTGGTTCTGCTTTAACTGGAATAGGAATAGAGACTTTTATTGAAGATATAATTGAATGTTTTCCATCACCAGAAAATATAGAGCCTATTAAAGTTATAGATATAAAAAATGACTCTGAACACACTATAAAAATAGATGAAAAAGAACCTTTTTCAGCATTTGTTTTTAAAACTATAGCGGATCCTTTTGTTGGTAAATTATCTTTGTTTAGAGTTATAACGGGAAAGTTGAAATCTGATATGACAGTGCATAATGTTAAAAAGAACAAAAATGAAAAAATGGGATCCATGTATTTTCTAAGAGGTAAACAGCAGATTCCTGCCTCTGAAATAACGGCTGGGGATTTAGGCGCTGTATCTAAACTACAATTTACAAGTACGGGGGATACACTATGTTATCCTAAGTCCTCTGTGATATTTGAAGATATTAAATTTCCGCAGCCTGTAATTTCAATGGCAGTTTTACCTAAATCTAAAAATGATGAAGATAAAATATTAAACGGATTGAATAAGATGGTAGAAGAAGATCTTACTTTTAAAATATCTAGAGATACGGAAAATGCAGAGGTGATAATATCTGGATTGGGCGAGACTCATATTGATGTAATATCATGTAAATTAAAATCTAAATTCGGTGTGGAAGTTGTTTTACAGGAACCAAAAGTACCTTATAGAGAAACCATAAAGAAAATTTCAGATGTTCAAGGGAAACACAAGAAGCAATCAGGAGGACATGGACAATATGGAGATGTGAGAATTAAATTTGAGCCCAGGACTGATGGGGAAGATGATTTAGAGTTTGTGGATAAAGTAGTAGGAGGGGTAGTACCTAGACAGTATATACCAGCAGTGGAAAAAGGTCTAAGGGAGTGTGTAAATCATGGAGTATTGGCTGGCTATCCTGTAATAAGATTAAAAGCCACACTTCATGATGGCTCATATCATCCTGTAGATTCATCAGAAATGGCATTTAAAGTTGCAGCCTCACTAGCATATAAAAAGGGACTTATGGAAGCTGAACCAATATTATTGGAACCTATTGAACATGTGGAGATATCTGTTCCCGAGCACTATATGGGAGATATAATTGGGGACATCAACAAAAAACGAGGAAAAGTACTGGGAATGGAGAGTTCAGAAGGAAATCAAATAATAATAGCCGAAGTTCCTCAAGCTGAAATGTTTAAATATGCTACAGATTTAAGATCCATGACCCAGGCCAGAGGAAGTTTTACTATGAGATTTGAAAGATATGAAGAGGTGCCAAGTTCTGAAGCAAATAAGATAATAGAAAATAAGAATAAAATAAAAGTTAAAGAAGGGTAAAATAAGTTAATAAAAGACTGGTGTACAATTAAATTTGTGCACCGGTCCCTTCAATCAAGTAACTTTATTAATTCTTCAAAAAATCTGCTGCCATCTGACTATAAACTGCTGCTCCTATAGGAAGACAGTTCTCATCA
>NZ_JBHMIY010000054.1:0-10016 GCF_042436595.1 Clostridium sp. MT-14 | reverse complement strand
GGCATCGAACCTAAAATAACAAGGACTATTCATCTCCCACTTATACAAGATAGGAGAATTACGCCCTTTCTGTTAAAATTGATTAATTTCCTCTTCTTCTATAAATTATAAAATGAGCAATAACAGCTAGCGCTTGAAAAATAAATCCGATTGTGCAGACACCCTGCCAGCCAAAATTCTGCCAGAAGAGAGTACCAAGGAAAGAGCCTGCTGCACCTCCCATAAAATAGGAAAACATAAATACGGTATTATTACGGCTGCGAACCTTGTCCCCCAGAAGTTGTACTCTCGCCTGATTTGATACCTGCCCGCACTGATTTCCAAGATCAAGAATAACTGCACCTAACATAAGACCAATAATATGATATCCAAAGAAGATAAAACATACATAAGCAGCAGTAGAAAATATTACTCCCACCCCTACAGTAAACCTGGGACTTTTCCTGTCAGCTGCCTTGCCAATAAGTGGTGCTGCCAACGCACCGGCAACTCCAAAGAGACCAAATAACCCCGCTTCTCTGGTACCCATATTATAAACCGGTGTCTCAAGCAAAAATATAAGTGAAGTCCAGAATATACTGAAGGAACCAAACATAAAGAAACCATTCACTGCTGATTCCCTCAGAGAAACCTGATTTTTTATCAAATCCGGAATGGACCTTAAAAGCTCCTTATAAGGAATTACATTTGACGGCTTATCTTTAGGAAAAAGCCCTAAAATAAAAGCAAACAGCAGTGCAATAAAAAATGCACCGAAAATATACACAGCTCTCCAATTTAAAATTGAACCTATTACCCCGCTAAAGGTACGTGAGAGCAAAATTCCAATAAGAAGACCGCTCATAACATTTCCTATAATCTTGCCCTCCTGACCTTCCGGTGAAAGGTGAGCAGCATAGGGAACAATAATCTGCGGAACAATGGTGGTAAGACCTATTGCAAACATGGATAAAAGCATGACAAAATAATTTTGTGAAAATGCAGTTATAATCAGGGATAAAGCCACCAAAACCAACATTCGCAGTATAAGTGAACGTCTTTCGCACATATCTCCCAGGGGCACTATAAATAAAAGTCCAAGGGCATATCCAATCTGAGTGACTGTAGCTGCTATTCCTGCCGAACTCTGTGATACGGAAAAGGCACCCGCAATCTGTGATTCAAGTGGTTGAATATAGTACAAATTTGCAACACAGACTCCGCAGGCAACTGCCATCAGCAGAACCAGTGATTTACTTAAAACAAACTTCTTTTTCTCTCCAAAATCTTTCAATTGTAAAACTCTCCTCAATCAGTATTTAATATCTGAACTTTAAACTTCATATAAAATATATCGGACTTTGGATAAAAAATTATTTTATAGTGTATATGTACTATACACTATGGGTATGGAGAACTTCCTTCAAAGAAGTTTCTCCAGCTGCTCTAAAAAACTATAGATAGCTTCCATGTCCTTCCCGGACTTATCCTGTACACAGGACAAAATAACTCTGTTGATGTTTTCATGATATTTTTTGTGTTCACAATAAGCTGTCCATCCCTTTTTAGTCAACAAGACAATGGCCTGGGATTTATTTTCCGGATTCAGTGCCTTTACAATTAATTTTTTACCCTCCAATCTAATGAGCGTTTGTGAAACCGCACCTTTTGTAATATTGTTCCTCCTGGCTATTTCTGACACGGAAAGTTTTTCGTTGTCGCCTATGAACTCAACAAGATGAATTTCTGAAAGGTGAAGTACTGTATCCGTACCAAAACTTCTCGCCTTTTTATCAGTTTCATTAAAACGGTTTATGACATCCAATAATTTTCTAGGTAATTTATCTGCATAAAATTTTCTATCCATATTAACAATTGTATATATGATATACTCCATTGTCAATATGGATACTTAAACTATATATCCCTGCTTTCAAATTCATGTGCACCAATGAGCATAAACATTATAAACAAAACAACAGATACCGCATACATATAAGGCGGAAAATTGAAGCTTTCATTTGCTGCACCTACCAGTACCCTGCCCGGATAATCCCAGGGGAAAAGCATCCAGTATCTGGTATTGTCAATTAAAACTGCAGGCAGGGAAAATACCAGCCCAATTCCCAGAGGCACGGCAATATTATTGTATTTCATGCTAAGATAATATTGAACTGCTATAACAGGCAGTGAAGCTATACTGCAAAGTAACGGGGCATATATGAACTCTTGGGGCATGCTCTGATTCTGCGGCGCTATAATCAGTCCGGCCAGAATTGTAAGAAGCATAAACAGCACAAGGTTTAAAAATACTATGCCGCAGGTAACAAGAAGTTTTGCCCTATAAAGCTGTTCTCTTTCTATGGGCAATGTCAGCATCCACTTAAAATTATCCCCGCTGTTTTCTATTCTCACCAGAACAGCCGTCACTATGGTAATAAAAAGCCCTATAATAAACAATCCATAGAAAAGTGAGCTCTGAGTATACACCTGATTCCATACATTTTGTCCTTTTGAGGTAAAAAGCTCTTTATATCTCAAAAAATTTGTAAAACCCAATATAACAAAAAACAAGGGAACAAACATAACTATATTCAATATTTTGGAGTGCTTCAATTTCAATAATTCCACTTTATATATACTTTTCATACTATTCACCACCTATTTTATATCCCTTTTATCAAATTCCAGAACCCCTATTACAAGCCATAGTATCCCTGAAGCTATCCCAAAAAAAGCTGCTCTCTGGGCGTCGCTTTTATCTCCCGTAGGCATCGCCAGCAATACATTGGCATAGGGAACCACATAGGAGAGAAATTTACTCTGCGCAAGCATATAGGCCCCTATGCTTCCCGCAAAACCCACGGCCGCAGCTGCCAGCGAATTCTCCATGTAACAGCTTATAAACTGCTCAAAACCCACCACTCCTAAAACTGTACACAGCTCAAATCCTATATAATTGAAAATCAATCCGCAACTTCCATCAATATGGAACAAGTTTTTTATAATTATCAGAAATATACCGTTTAAAATCACCAGGATAAATGCAGCTGCAAGCACTACAATCCACTTGGACAAATAAATCTTGCTTCTTTCAACGGGCCTTGATATTATCTGTTTCCAGGTTTTCTCACTGTATTCCATATAATTTACAATAACCGCCACTACAACAATGGATAAATTTAGTAGAATAAACCACAAGGTAGAGGCATGGCTCTCATAAATAAGTGCTCCTATCCTGTCGTAAATTCCAAGATCATACAGGGATTTTATATGCTCCTCTGCCATTAAAAAACTATATCTCACGTGCAAATCCGCGGTCAAAAGTAAAAAAGAGAGAACCGGAATGAAAAATACACCCTTCCAGAGTATCGACCTTTTGTATTTCATAAGCTCGGATTTTAAAATTGAAGTAAATGTCATAGTTTTTCTCCCCCTTCAGTAAGATCAAGAAATATTTCTTCAAGGGATTTTTGCACTTCCACAAATTTAAATACCCTATTGTTCTTCAATACCAGCTGTCTTAAAATCTCCTCCGGATCCTCTCCCCTTGGCTTTAATAAAACATCCTTGCCCTCTGTCCTATACTCATATCCACAGCTGTCCAGTGTATCCTGAAGCCTTCTGGAATCCCTGGCTCCTATACAGATCTGACCCTTGCTTTTTGAATGAAGTTCTTCAAGAGTTCCTTGAAACAGCATATTTCCCCTGTTTATAATTCCAATATCATCTGCTACAAGTTCAATTTCACTCAGGTTATGACTGGATATGATGACTGTCATATTGTAGAGCTTGGGAAGTCTTTTAATAAGGCCCCTTATCTCATGGATTCCAGAGGGATCAAGTCCGTTGGTTGGTTCATCCAATATAAGAAGTTCCGGTTTTGATATGAGTGCCTGGGCAATTCCAAGTCTCTGCTTCATGCCGAGTGAAAATTTACTAGCTTGTCTATTTTTCCACTCCGTTAGTCTCACAACCTCCAGAACTTCATCAATATATTTATAGTCAAGTTCCAGAAGTTCCGCCGATACCTGCAGATTTTCATAGGCTGTCAAATTTCCATAATAAGATGGCGCTTCCACCATGGACCCAACTCTCTTCAGAATATCCATTCTGTTTTTCTGAAGATCTTTGCCAAACATACGGACTTGTCCACCTGTAGGCTTTATAAGCCCCAAAAGCATCCTTATAGTTGTGGATTTTCCAGCCCCGTTGGGACCCAGAAATCCGTATACCCTTCCTTTCTTTACAGATAAATTTATTCCCTTTACTGCCTTAAAGTTTTTAAAACTTTTCGTCAAATCTATGGTTTTTACAATATTTTCCTCCATACAATTTCCTCCTTGAACTAGCATATGAACATATAATAGATCCTGCAGCTTAAATCCCATTTATCAAAACCTTAAGGGAACCTTAAATTCCATTTGATAAATAAAAAAGCCTTTTATGAAATAGGCTCTATCATAAAAGGTTTGAATTTTACCAAATTTTTTATATCTTTGAAATGTATCTTTCTCTTTTCCTCTAATGATGAAACAGCCTTAAATCTGAAAAGGCCATTACCATATTATAATCATTGCAGGCTTCTATCACAGCATCATCTCTTATGGAACCGCCTGGCTCAACAATGTACTCAACCCCGCTTTTAGATGCCCTGTCTATGTTATCCCTAAATGGGAAAAATGCATCAGAGCCTAGAGAAACTCCTTTAAGTTTTGAAATCCAATTTTTCTTCTCCTCTTCCGTAAGCTTTCTTGGAACTTCAGTAAATACATCTTTCCAGTGTCGTGTCTCCTCTTCTGTTACATCATTACGAAGATACTGATCTATTGCATTATCTTTCTCAGCTTTTTTAAGTCCGTCTCTAAATGGAAGTGATAAGACTGAAGGATGCTGTCTTAAAAACCATATGTCTGCTTTTGATCCGGCAAGTCTTGTGCAGTGAATTCTCGACTGCTGTCCTGCACCAACTCCAATCACCTGTCCATCGAGCACAAAACATACAGAATTGGATTGAGTATACTTAAGTGTAATCATTGATATTAAGAGATCTCTCTTTGCATTTTGAGTGAGATCTTTTCTTTTTGTTACTATATTTTTCAAAAGTTCATCTGTTATAATTGCGTTATTCCTTTTCTGCTCAAAGGTTACTCCAAATATTTCTCTTTTCTCCATTTCACAGGGTTCATAATCTCTGTCAATTTGAATTATGCAGTAATTTCCTCTCTTTTTCTTCTTTAAAACTTCAAGAGCCTCCTTACTATAAGACGGCGCAATTATTCCATCAGAAACAGCACTTTTTAATACTTTAGCCGTAGATAAATCAACTTCATCACTTAAAGCCGCAAAATCTCCATAAGAAGACATTCTATCGGTACCTCTCGCCCTGCAATATGCAGTAGCTGCAGGCGAAAGCTCCACATGTTCAACTGCATATACCTTCTTCAGTATGTCATCAAGCTGCACTGCAACCGCAGCACCGGCAGGACTTACATGTTTAAAAGAGGCCGCACTTGCAAGACCTGTAGTATTTTTCAATTCCTTTACAAGCTGCCATGAATTAAGTGCATCCATGAGATTTATATATCCGGGCTTGCCATTTATAATTCTAAATGGAAGTTCTCCTTTTTTCATATAAACCCTGGCAGGTTTCTGATGTGGATTACAACCATACTTTAATATAAGTTCATTATTTTTCATCTGCATTACTCCCTTCCAAATTTGAACACAAAAAAACCCGGGTAAATTATTAATTACCCAGGCGGTCGATACAACTTCTATTCAATCATGCTTCCCATGGTAAACTCCATTTCCGCCAGTCACATGATCACTTATTTATCCATTAAATTATATTATACTCCAATATCCATGTCAATGATTCAAACCTTAACAGAACATTAAAATTTTGTATCTTAGGCGAAGGATACCTAAATGATGCTATAATTAAAATATATATATTTTTGACCATTGGAGGTAAAAATGCAGGATCAAATTTTAGATAGAAAGATACTTTTAATAGATGATGAAGTTGAGCTTTTAAAGCTGATGGAGACGGTCCTTAGAAAAGAAGGCTTCAGGAGAATATTCAAAGGAAAAAATGGATCAGAGGGTATAAAAATATGCAGAAACGAAAAACCTGACATAGTAGTTCTGGACATAATGATGCCGGATATGGACGGATTTGAAGTGTGCAGAAATATAAGGAATTTTTCTTTTGTTCCCATTATCTTCCTGTCTGCGAAATCTGAAGATGTAGATAAAATACTTGCTCTGGGCCTGGGTGCGGACGATTATGTAACCAAACCTTTCAGTCCCAAGGAGGTAGCCTTCAGGATCAAAGCTCATCTGCGAAGAAACATATATATCAAAAATGAAATGTCAATGAAAAAGGAAAAGATAAGCTTCGGGGACATAACAATTGACCCTGCAAAAGGTGAAGTATCAAAGTCAGGTAAAAATATAACACTTACTCCCAAGGAATATCACCTGTTATGTTACATGGCCCAAAATGCCAATCAAATTCTTACCAAACAGATGATATGCAGTGAAGTCTGGAAAGACAGCTATGAGGGATATGACAACACAATTATGGTTCATATAAGAAAACTAAGGCAAAAATTAGAAGACAATCCTTCCAGTCCAAAATATATAATTACAGCCAAGGGCCTGGGTTATAAGCTGAAAATTCAATGAAGAGGTAGCTTAATATGAAAATCAGAAACAAAATCAAAAACAATTGGAATATCACTACAAGATTTCTTGTAACACTGATATTCATAGTTATAATTGAATTATTCGTAAATCTGTTTTGGGGAGGCCAGATGACTACATACAACAACTGGATTTCAATCTATCCCACTCCGGAAAAGTTCACATTGAATTTCTCCAAATACGTAGGCTTTAAAAATCAGACTCCCTTTATAAAAGAAGATGGGATAAGACAAGTTCAAAAAAACGGTGCCTGGATTCAAATAATAGATGAAAATTTCAGGGAAGTGTACTCCTTCAAAAAACCCGGTACAGTTTCCGTTAAATATACTCCCATAGAATTTGCCCATATCTACAAATACGACATAGCCAATTCTTCCATATTTATAGGTGAAAAGAAACATGGCAGCAGGAGCTTTTCCTATATAATAGGTTTTCCTCTAAACAGAGTGGCAAAACACACCCTTGTCTTTAACCCTTCTTCCTTAAGAAGATTTTTCTGGAATGGAGTTCTGCTGCTGCTGGGTATAGATATACTGGTGGCAGTAATCATATCCTATTTTGTATTCGGAAAGAGGATGGGGAAACCACTTCAAAATATAATCAACGGCATAGATGAACTCTCAAGGGGCAATTATGAAACAAATTACCTGGAAAAAGGTGTCTATAAAGGCGTTTTTTCAAACTTAAACAACCTGGGCAGAACTCTCAGGGAAAACAGAAAAAAAAGAGAAGAACTGGATAAGATGAGGGATACCTGGATCTCCTCCATATCCCACGACCTGAAAACCCCCCTGTCTTCCATAAAGGGCTATGCCGAGATAATGAAAGATCCGGATTATACTTTTTCCAAAGAGGAGATTTATCAGTACTCGGAGATAATATACAACAAGTCCACCTACATACAGTCACTAATCCAGGATTTAAATTTAACTTACAAATTTAAAAACAAAGCCGTACCTTTAAAAAAGGAAGAGACAAATATGACTCTCCTTTTACAGGATACAATCATAGAAATTTTAAACAACCCGCTTTACTCCAATAAAAATGTGAATTTTTATCCTGAAGATGAAAATATAGAAGCTTTCGTAGATAAAAAATTTTTAAGAAGAGCGCTTGCAAATTTAATTTTAAATGCCATAATTCACAACAGGGACAGTGTGCAGATTGACATTTCAATTTACAAGAAAGATAAAATCCATATTACAATAAAAGATAATGGCAGGGGTATACCTGAAAAAGATCTAAACTATGTTTTTGAAAGGTATTACAGAGGTACAAATACCAATTCTTCCACCGAAGGCTCAGGTCTTGGCATGGCAATATCCAAGCAGATAATAGATGCACAGGGCGGAAGTATAAATATAGAAAGTACCCTGGGTGAAGGTACAACTATAAGTATAATTTTATAGCTGACATTTAATATTAAATAGGAATATGCCTGTATAAGTTCTTCCCCTAAAGAATACCGTATTCTAAGTGCTGAAGACACTAAGAATACGGTTAATAAGGTCCAGGTGGAGTNTTAATATTAAATAGGAATATGCCTGTATAAGTTCTTCCCCTAAAGAATACCGTATTCTAAGTGCTGAAGACACTAAGAATACGGTTAATAAGGTCCAGGTGGAGTAAAGTATTCCTTATAAGCAAACTCCATCTGAACCTAAGAATCACTTTATTTCCATGAATCCCCTTCCCGTAAGGATGTTTCCGATGCTGATTTTTTATACATGGTCAAAAACATCGTGGGGATCACAGCTGCTATGGTGAAACCAATAGTCCACCAGAACGAGACGTTGAATGAATGGGCAATGGCATGAAGATCGGAGACGGCATGTCCTGCCATCTGCCCCTGGGCCACGGTAGCAAGGATAGCCGACCCGAAAGCTCCGCCGATGGTCTGAAAAATCCTCGTGGCTATGCTGGCGTGGGGAACCTGCTCTCTGGGAAGTCCGATATAAGCAGACATCATAATTGCAATCAGCAAGCCGCCGAGCCCCGCCCCTCTGATAAGCAGAGCAGCAGCCAGAAAGATCAGATTCGTATCCACACCAGCAAAAGCAAAGGGCAGAGTTCCTACTGCAACAGCAGCAAGACTAATCAGCACAATATTGCGTGAACCGTTGCGGTCGGCCACCTTACCGGCCCAGCTTCTGGTGAGCAGCATTCCTATTCCCTGCGGAAGCAGCCACAATCCGGCATACAGGGCACTTGCCCCACACACCTCCTGATAATAAAGGGGCAGCATCAGCATAGCCCCGTTGGTGATGATACCGCACAGGATCAGCAGTATATTGGAAGCTGAAAAATTGGCGGATTTGAACAGACGCACATTCAGAGCCGGTTCGCGTTTTGTCTTCAATGCATAGATAACATAGGATGCCATCAAAACCATGCCGATGATAAGAGGGACATAGACTGTCCTGCTACTTAAACCCCCATGGGTGGCAACCTGTGCAATGCCGTAAATCAGAAGGGCAAACGCAGGAGAAAGCAAAAGCATGCCCATCACATCAAGGGAGGCTTTCTTTTCCAAATGCTTATCGGCCGGTATTCCCCACAAAGCCAACGGAATGGCTATGATGCAGATTGGAATATTGACAAAGAAAATCGCCCGCCAGCTTAAGCTGTTTACGATAACCCCGCCTAATACCGGCCCAAGGATCGGCCCCAGCAGAGCGGGAACACTGACGATGGACATGATCCGCCCCAGGTTGCGCCCTCCAGAAACTTGTACAAGCTCTGTCTGTAATGTGGGCATCAGCAATCCCGTGCCGATTCCCTGGATAACGGCAAAACTGATTAAACTCTGGATGTTCCAGGACAGCATGGCAAGCACAGAACCGGCCAAAAAGATCGTCACGGAAAAGATATAGGAGTGTTTGCATCCAAATCGCTTGGTGGCCCAGCCTGAAATGGGCACGGTCAGTCCCATTGCCAGAACGTATCCCGTCGTAATCCACTGCACAACAGAAATGGCTGCCTTCATATCGGTTGCAATAGTATGAATGGCCACATTGACCATGGTGGTATCGAAAAGTGGTGCAAGGGCACCGACCACCAGAATGATAGCAACCCTGAGCACCATTGGATCGAGCTTTTCTTTTGCCGGTTTTACATTTTCTGTATTCATTAGAAAACTCCTTTCATAGTCACAATAAGAAACGTTTAGTTTCTTTTGGAATTATGATATAATAAATACAGAACTTTGTCAATAGGAAACTCCGAGTTTTCTATATATATTTCTATGACAGAGGTACATTTATTGTTGATGTTCGGAGGGAAAGGTTGAAAATTAAAGTATGAATTGGAAACATAGTAAAAGCGCA
>NZ_JBHMIY010000053.1:0-11060 GCF_042436595.1 Clostridium sp. MT-14 | reverse complement strand
GGAAGCTGGTAATGAAACTTTATGGTGTTTCCTACTGTCAAAGAGGAATGCTTGAAGTATTATACAGAAATAATTTAAGTTTCACCCGTCCAACATATTCTTTGAAAAAAGCTGATGAATCAAGACAAAAAGAATTCAAAGACCAGTTTGAACTTTTAAAAAAAAATTAATGAAAGGTCATATAGATTATATTCTTTTTGAGGATGAATCAATGATTCGGGATTACCAGGCCATAGCAAAAATATGGTTTATAAAAGGCAGACAGCGCATTATTCCTACTACTGGTAAGCATAGGGGAGTTAAACTTTTAGGTGTATTAAACTATGAAACTGGACAAGTATATTGCAGTGAAGACGAAAAGTATGATGCTGAAGTATTTCTTAAATTTCTAAAGGAAATTGTACAGCAGTATCCTTCTGGAAAGATAGTAATGATCCTGGATAATTCTCGTATTCACCACGCAAAACTTATACAGCCATTTATGGAGGCAACCCCTCGATTGAAACTTGTATTTCTTCCACCATACAGCCCACAGCTTAACCTTATTGAAGGTCTGTGGAAGTGGCTTAAATCTGACATTATAAATAATGTATTTTATCCCACAGTAAAAGAAATAAGGACAGCTGTCAGAGAGTTTATTAAACGTATCAATTTATCCAACTCAGAGGTTATTGACAGACTTTGTATAAAGCTTTGAACCATTTTTACTTTCTATATAGAGTAAAAATATTCTGGTTTTATTTTATTTAAAAGTACTATAAACCACCATTTATGGTACAATTGATTAAAATGATCGGGAGGGTTAATAATATGAATTTTTTAAAAGATATTATAAGTCGGGGTATATTTTTATTGATTTCGGGGCTAATCGTATACATTTTAACTTCAAAACTAGGATTTGAGCACAAAGAATATAATTTTAATGATCCAAGAAAATCCGGATTACATGCTTTTGCTGCAGTTTTTATAAGTATTTTTTTAATTACGCTTATAATATTTTTTATAAATTATACTGGTAAATCAAATACTGATATACAGACAAGTGTAACTTATAATTTTTCTACTGTTCTGTCAAATGCATTATTGTATTTAATAATTATAAGCCCTATATTATTAACAAAGAAATTTTTTAAACAATCATGGGCAAGTACAGGGGTGTCAAGGCATAATCTGAAAAAATCAATTGGTATTGGTACAATCTCAGGTATTATATTTATAATATTGTCGCTATTTTATATGAATATAAATGTCGATAAAGTAATAACTCATTTAAACATTGGCCATTTTTGGGCGTTATTAAACTGTGCTGTAATTGGATTTTCTGAAGAGTTCATATTTAGGGGATATTTACAAACCCGTTTAATTGCATGGATGGGAAAAAACAAAGGATGGATGACTGCTTCTGCTTTAATGGCTTTAATGCATTTACCTCAAAGAATTTTTATTGGGAAAATGACTTTAACTGAAACCCTTACGAGTATGTTTGGTTTAGTTTTTTTCAGTTTGTTCTTGGGATATATGATGATTAAAACTGAAAATGTCACTGCACCATCTATATTTCATGCTTTATATGATTGGGGATATACACTGGTTTAGTTTTAAAGTATATAAAAAAATGGGTATTTTTCTATGCTCGCATAGTTAAAATATTGAAATTTTAACTATAACGGCAAAAATAAATATACCTACTAAGATTAGCAATATTCCATCGGATTTTTTATTTTGTTTATAAAAATATATTCCATTTAAAATTTGAAAAATTCCTACTGGCTTTTTATATTATAATAACATAAATGCTAGTTTCCAGCTTTAGTTTTTTTACATAAAAATATCTTTTTTAATATGATATAATATCTATTAAGAAAATAAAGTTTTTTAATTGGCCACTCTCCAGATTTTATCTCTTGCAAAGAGGGTATTTATGGCTAATTGATAACAGAGATCGGTTATTGAAAATCGATAAATTTTATGGAAGGGTATAAGGATGAAATTTAATTCGAAAATTGGTTGGTGGTTTCATATTACAGTAGTATTATTTACAATTATAACTTTATGGTTGTTTTATTTATATATTATAAATAAAATAGGATCTTTAGCATTTATTTTATTCATTTCTTTATTAATATTATTTATTTTACCAAGATATTTTCTTACTTATTATGTTTTTGAAGATTCATATTTATATATAAGAAGTGGGCTAATATTAAATATTAAGATTAATTATGGAGATATTATTTCATTTAAAGAGAGTAATAACATAATATCTTCTCCAGCGTTATCTATGGATAGATTAGAAATTAAATATTATAAAAATTCTTTCTGTGATTCTATATTAATTTCTCCAGATAAAAAACAGGAAATTATTGATGTACTCAACAAGCGAATTGCTTCACAAATTTAAAATTTTATTTATTATAAAAAGGCATGATCACCTTTTTATTTTGGAAAAAGACTAAAATAAAAGCTCAAAAAATTAAATGCACTTTGCGAGAGTGCATTTAATTAACTGAAAATCCAATTCAATAATAAAGCCGCAATGGCTTCTTTTAATTATATTTTAGCACATTTTTAAAAAAATAAACTCGATTTTAGAATAAATTATCGTAAGATCATGGTAATTTATTTTTTTATTTAGAACTTTTATTAACTTAATAATTGATATCAAGTGTAACTTTTTATATATTAAAATTGTCTAATTAATGTGTGATAAATTGTTTCCAGATATCTTTGTGGAGGAGTGAGGTAGTGAAAGAAACGGATAAAGTTCAAATTCTTGTGAATAATGCTAAAAAAGGAGATGATAGATCGTTTGTTGAGTTGATAAATTTTTATAAAGAAAATCTTTATAAAATGGCATTTATATATGTAAGAAATGAACAGGATGCTCTGGATATTGTAAGCGATACTGTATATAAAGCCTATATGAATATAAATAAATTAAGGGAATCACAGTATTTTAGCAGTTGGATTATAAAGATACTTATAAATTTATCTATAAATAAGTTAAAAAGTAATAAAAATATTATTTATGTTCATGACTATAATTTATTAGACAAGGATAATAATATTTCAGAAATGGAGTTTAACATATCTAAAAATGTTGACTTATATAATGCTATGGATAATTTGAGTATAAAATATAAAAACTTAATCATTTTAAAATATTTTCAGGATATGACTATTCCTCAAATTTCTAAGCTTTTAGAATACCCGGAAGGCACTGTGAAAGTTTATTTAAGAAGAGCGTTAAAAAAATTAAAAGTTGAATTGGAAAAGGGGTGTATTTAAATGAAGCATGATCCTAAAAATGGGTTTGAAAAAATTGACATATCAAGCAGGCTTGATGATGTAATTAAAAAGTCTATTTCAAAAGCAAAAAGGGATAAAAAAATAAGAACTATAAAACTAAGGCTGATTAAGATTAATGCTGCAATAGCTTCATTGATTATTATTTTCATCAGCAGTGTCAATTTTGTGCCTGCTTTTGCGGAGTCACTAAGTGATGTGCCTGTAATATCATCTATAGCCAATGCTGTACAATTTCATTATGATAAAAATATAGATAGTGCTGTAAATCAAAATTTGTCTCAAAATATAAGTAAAATTCAAAAAGACAAGAATATAAGTATCACTGTTGATAATGTAATTACAGATGATAAAGATATATTTATATTATATACGTTAAATGGAACAACAGCTGATGAGGATATCAAGAATCTTCTGATGAAAAAATTTTCTATAAGTGACAACAATGGAAAAACTCTCTTGAGCAGTGATGATTTTAAATCACAAAGACTTCCGCCTAAGCTGAATAATAAAAATCAAGATAGTCTATCCTTAAGCAACACAAATTATAAATGCATAATTTCATCATTAGGTAATTCTATTGAAAATTACTCCAAAAATAAGAAAACTTTTGGTTCCATAGAATTGATAAGTATAAAGAATATGAAAATACCTGATGAAATAAATTTAATGATTTCAGGTATTACTGAAGCATATAATATGTCTTATTCTAAGGAAGCTTACAATAATTTTACTTCAAAATTCAATAGAGAACCCAAAAATATATCCGGCAATTGGAATTTTGAAATAAAACTTGACAAAAACCTAAAATCACAAAAACCGGAAGAATATGATAATATTCCATTTTCAATTAATAATACTAATTTCACTTTTAAGAGTGTAAAAATCTACCCTACCCATACTGAAATAAGAATACAATTGGGTAAAAACAGTATTGATAAATCTCAATGCAATTCAATCGGAAGAATAGTTGGAGGGGATACCAGCAAGTTACCCTATTTGACAGATGAGAAAGGAAATAAATATAGTATTTCGGGGAATGCTCTGGTAAGCATGGATTCGGAAAATTGTATAAATTTATCATTTGAAAGTCCTTACTTTAACAGAACAAATAAATTGTATCTAGTGATAAATCAACTTAATTACTCAAATGGTGAACCTTATACAAATATAGAGACAACGAAAGTAAAAATCAAATAGTTTTTATTAAAAAATTATAAGTATCCATGAACTAAAAAAAGGAGTAGTGACTAGGTAATACTGTAAATTTAAGAAGTTAGCCCAATACAAGCAGTACTATTTTTGAGATAGCTTTATCATCATAGTAATTATGAATTAAGATTTATTTTCTTTGGTGGTGAAGAATTGGGAGGAGTAGGTTCAAATCATTACATAAAAAATTTATCCTCTAATGATAAAAAAAATATAAAGGCAGTTATAAATATTGATTCAATAGCACAGAAAGGCGGTAGTAAACCATATATATTTACCATAAGTGGAAAGGAAAATTTTGCCGTTACATTATTAAAAAGAAAACCAAAAGATATTAATATAAAGAAAACAGATCGTGAGTTTAGCGATTATGTTGCTTTTGATGCAAATAAAATTCCGGCATTGTGTATAGGACAGGCTTATGACAAAAATTTGAAAATAAACAGTTCACAGGATACAATCTCACTTATAGATGAATCAAAACTTAAATTAGTTACAGATACTGTTATAAATTCATTATCTAATTGAGAATTTTTAATTCAAAAATAAACTGGATTTTAAAATAAATTATCGTAAATCATGATAATTTATTTTTTTGTTTGCCTTTGACGATTTTCCTTTTGATAACAATTGTCCCTTGTAGTTATGCTATAATTAAATTACCAATATATTTGGCTGGAGGTAGGAAATGGAAGATTTGGATTTTTTAAAAAAAGTTTGTGAAGCCGATGCACCTAGTGGGAGAGAGGATTGGCTGTACTCTATCATAGAAGATGGTTTTAAGGAATTTGGGAATATAACCATGAGCAAAATGAATAATATTTACATATATAAAAAAGGAAAAAGTTCCAGTAAAATAATGATAATGGCCCATGCAGATGAAGTGTTTTTAATGGTAAATGAGATTTCAAAGGAAGGATTTTTAAAATTCAAAGCTGTGGGAATAGATCCCAAAAGCCTTGTATCCCAGGAGGTTGTCATTCATGGGAAAGAGAGGATAAAGGGAATTGTGGCTTTAAAACCCGAATATGAGGATAAAGACAGAAATAAGGTCAAAATGGAAAATTTGTATATAGACACCGGATATAATTTTGATAAATTAAATGATTTAGTCAATATAGGAGATTATATTACTTTAAAAAGAAATATGATTCAGCTTTTAAATGAGAATGTATGCTGTAAAGCCATAGATAATAGGGCAAGTATTGCAGCTATGCATATATGTGCAGCAGAACTCAAAAATGTCACTCCGGACCTGGATGTTTATTTTGTATGCTCCTGTCAGGAGGAAGTGGGACACAGAGGAGCTGGCATGGCAAGCTATGAAATCAAACCGGATATAGGCATAGCTGTTGATGTGACCTTTGATGGAGGAATATTCGGGGATACTGACAGAGAAAATAAATTGGGAGAGGGACCCGTCATATGTATAGGACCCAATGTGCATCCTAAACTTAAAAGCAGGATAATAGAGACGGCAGATAGACATAATATTTCCTATCAAGTTGAAGTGGAGCCGGGAAACACCGGGACGGACGCCTGGGACATTCAGACTGCTGTTGGTGGAATACCCACCCTTTTAATATCTATTCCGATAAAGTATATGCATACTTCCGTGGAGATGGTGAATTTAAGAGACATTAGAAATACGGGAAGGCTTCTGGCCAGGTTTATTCAGGAATTAAAAGCAAATGAATTGGAGGGATTGTTTTGTTTTTAGAAAAACTCTGTAATTCCATGGGACCCTCCGGATATGAAGGTGAAACAAGGAAAGTTATCTTAGATGAGCTGGGAATGTTGACCAAAGATATAAATGTAGATAAAATGGGAAATGTTGTGGTTCATAAAAATAATAGTTCCAATTCTCCTAAAGTAATGGTGATCTCGCATATGGATGAATTGGGGCTTATAATAACAGGTTATAATGAAGATGGAACTTTAAAATTTTCAACTATAGGAAACGTGGATAAAAATTCACTGCCCTGTAAAACTATTCTGATTGGTGATGAAAAAGTATCGGGAATTATAGGAATAAAACCAATACATCTCCAGAACAAGAAGGAAGTAAATGAGAGTTTATCCTGTGAAAATATGTGTATAGATATAGGTGCTTTCAGTAGGAAAGAATGCAGCAAAATTGTTTCACTGGGAGATTTTGCGGTGTTTGACAATCATTTTTGTTATTTTGGAGATGACTATATAGAGGGAAAAGCTCTGGATAGCAGAATAGGTTGTTCCATACTTATGGAATTATTGAAACAGGATTTCAAATGCAATTTATATGGTGTATTTAGTGTACAGGGCAATATAGGGCAAAGGGGAATCTATGGTGCAGCTTATAATATTAATCCAGATGTTGCTATAATTTTAGATGCGATAAATAGTATGGATATGTTAGAAACCCCAGATTATTTAAAAACCATCCAATTGACGGATGGCCCTATTATACCATTTAAAGGGGGAGAGTCAATATTTGACAAAGATATTGGAGAATCTATTAGGAATGAAGCAATTAATAGAGGTATTCCCTATCAAAAAGTTGGAGATACTCAGAAAGAGGGAGAACTTAAGGCAGTCCGTCTTAGTGTGAATGATTGCAAGATTGCGGCTGTACTAATGCCCTGCAGGTATATGAATTGCAATATATCTCTATGCAGTAAAGCTGACTATCAAAATACGTTGGAGTTGCTGAAAAACTATTTGAAGGAATTATAGTATGGTTTAGTTAAAAGGTGGAGGGGTGAGAATTTTGGATAAACTTCTAATAAAATTAATCAATTCTTTTGGAATTAGCGGTAGGGAATATGAAGTTAAGCGGGTAATAAAAGATTATCTAAATAACATAGATCAGAGCGTATATGAGGATGGTATAGGTAACGTAATATTGAAATTAGGATCTGGAGAAATTAAAATTATGTTGTGTTCCCATATGGATTCAGTTGGATTTATAGTAAATCATGTAGATGATAATGGAATGATAAGAGTCAGCAATATAGGTCATTTTAATAAGGAAGATATATCCCACAGTTTTATAAGATTTGAGAATGGCACATTGGGTAAAATATATACTTCTTCCAAAGATATGTTTGTTGATATAGGGGTAAAAGAAAAGGAAGAGGTATTGAAAAAAGTAAAAGAAGGTGACATGGCATTACTCGTAGGACCTTATTTAAATGCAGGGGATAATAATATAATAAGTCCGCTTTTACACAGTAAAGTAGGATGTTATATACTTTTGAGGCTTATAGAGGAAATTGAAATGGAGGATGGAATTGAGATTGATTTTGTGTTTGCCTCTCAGGGTGAAGTCGGAGGAATAGGAGCAGGAATTGCGGCGAATAATATAAAGCCTGATTATTGTATAGTAGTGGGAACTGATAAGGCGAAAAATTCAGAAAAACCGGATACAAATATAAACATGGGAGAAGGTCCTGTGCTCAAGATCATGGATAATTCTCTTATAATGCACAGAGATGTAAAGAATATATTGGAAAATGCAGCCCAGAAGGCAAATGTAAACCTTCAGTACAGCATAAGTACAGACAGATCTGAAGGAGGATTATTGCATAAAGAGAGAATTGGTATAAGAACTGGGGAAATTGCGATACCCTGTAGGTATAAGTATTCTGCTTCAGAAATGATATCTATTGATGACGTGGAAGATACTATAAAGGTATTAAAACATTTGGGGAATTTTAGTAGTCTTCTGTAAAAATGAATATTCGATTAAGGTTATTTAGAAAGGCTTAAATGTGAAATGAGAAAATTTAGGTGGATTTTAGTAGTATTATGGATGATAATAATATTTGCTTTTTCCAATCAGAAAGCAGTTGTGTCAAATGATAAAAGCGAATTTGTTATATATATATTTCAGATGTTAGGGATTGATTTAAATAGTATATTTGGAAACTTAGCCAATTTTGTAGTGAGAAAAGTTTCTCATTTTTTAGAGTATTTAATATTATCAGTACTTATATTCAACGCGGGAAAAGAGAATTTCAAGTTGAAAAAATTAGCTGCTTTTTCACTTTCAGTAATATTTTTGTATTCCTGTTCAGATGAATTTCATCAGCTGTTTGTGTTGGGAAGAACTGCTCGAATGAAAGATGTAATAATAGATACTGCAGGTGGAATGGTGGGATTTTTGATATGTTATTACTGGTACAAAAAAAGGGCTAAAGAGCTCTAAAGGTTATTTAGAGCGTTCTTTAATTTTAGCCAGTCGTTTTTATAGGTAGATTCAAAATTGCTATTTCTATTGTAAGTCAGAGCAGAGGGGTGGTACATAGGAAATATATGTTTTTTAAGCTGTTCATTAAAATAGATATTTCCGTGACACTCTCCTATAGAATTGAATTCAGTAAATATTTTTAAAGGTGTATTTCCCAAAGTTATAATTATTCTAGGATTTACCAGTTCAATTTCTTTATTCAGTATATCCTTGAACAGTTTTATTTCAGAAATCTTTGGAGTTCTGTTGCTTACAGTTTTTCTTCCGTTTTTACCTTCTTTTATCTTAATAGGCCTGAAAAAACAGCTGTTAGTTATTCGAACCATTTTCCTTTCTAAATTTATTAGGTTTAGGTATTTTTCAAAAGTTTTGCCAGCCATGCCCACAAAAGGTTTACCCCTTTCTACTTCTGTTTTACCGGGAGCCTCACCTACAAATAATACGTCACAGGGAATGGGACCATCTCCTGATATATATCCGCCTATTGGAGACTCCTTGTAATTGTCACAAATTTCTTTAATTTTTTTTCTAAGCCTTTCTTCTATATCATTCATAAAAGATTTCCTTTCTAATATTTTATCAATTATATTTTCTTACATTTTAACATATATATACTTTTTAAATGAAATAATTTATCTACTTTTAGCATAATTGTACCAATACATTTGCAAATAAATATGCTGATGATATAATGCTGTTAAATTGTTTAAGAGGTGATTTTGTTGAAAGTTCCATATATAATGACGCCGGGGCCCACAGAAGTTAGAGAAAATGTGAGGCTGGCTAGAAGTGTGCGATGCACAAATCCTGATTTAGATATTAAATTCTATGATTTTTATAAGGAAACTTGTAAAAAGATAAGTGAACTTTTAAAAACTAAAAATGAAGTTAGAATATTAGGCGGCGAAGGTATGCTTGGTTTAGAGGCTGCCTGTGCCTCTCTCACTGAAAAAGGGGATAGAGTACTTGTAATTGACAATGGAATATTTGGAGAGGGATTTGCAGATTTAATCAAATTGTATGATGGCGAAGTGGTGTTTTTTAAGGGAGACAGGAGAGAAGAAATAAATTTAGAGGATTTAAAGAGATTTTTAGATAAGGACAGCAATTTTAAGTATGCCACGGTTGTGCACTGTGATACTCCATCAGGAGTACTGAATGATTTGTCAAAAATATGTCCTATGCTCAAGGAAAAAGGTATATTGACTCTAGTGGATAGTGTTTCCGCTATGGGAGGTGAAAATTTAGAAGTTGATAATTGGAAAATAGATATAGTTGTAGGAGGATCTCAAAAATGTATTTCAGCACCTCCGGGTCTTTCACTGCTCAGTATTAGTAAAGATGCTTTTTATGCAATGGAAAGCAGAAAGAGTCCTATAAAGTCTTTTTATTGTAATCTGCTGGTTTGGAAAAATTATTATGAAGAAAAGTGGTTTCCATATACCCCACCTATAAGTGATATAATTGCATTGAGAACAGCGGTGGACAATATTTTGGCAGATGATAGTGTCCTGAAAAGACATGAAAGAATCGGAAAAAGCATGAGAAAAGCTATTATAGAAGCTGGACTGCATTTGTATACAAGAAATGGATATTCCAATACTGTAAGTGTTATTGAAGTACCGGCAGGTATAGATGAAAAGAAGTTGAGACAATACATGGTGGACAATTTTAATGTTCTGATAGCAGGTTCTTTTGGATATTTGGAGGGGAAGGTGATTAGAATAGGGCATATGGGTGAAAATGCTAGAGAAGATCTAGTAGTCCATACTTTATATTCTCTTCAAAGAGCTTTAGAGCATTTTGGATTCAAGTGTAAATGTGATATGGCACAGTGCTTTTTAAGAGAAATTCACAGTTCATGATGATGAAATTATAAAATAAACAGCACCTAGTGTATCAGTATACGAATGGTATGGAAAAAGCTATTATACAGCAGGAAATATAAGATAAATTGGTTTTAAGGATATATACTGCAGAGAAAATAAAATGAAATATGATAGAATATCAACTGTTGTCACGAAATGAAGCGGCAACATGATAGAATCAATGTTTTTCAATTTTTTATGTTTTAAAAAAATAATAAAAATTCAGAAAAGAACATTGACAAATGTAGTTACAGATGATATACTATAAAAGCTGTCTTAAAGAAGAGCAGGCAGCTTGAGATGATCCTTGAAAATTGAACAGAATAAATATAGGGAAACTTATATGAGAATAAACCAGCAATTCTTTTGAGCTGCGATGAGCAGCTAAAAGTAATTTTGTAAGTAATATGCTTGAAATTGACAGTAACGAGTACAGCAAGGAA
>NZ_JBHMIY010000052.1:0-11429 GCF_042436595.1 Clostridium sp. MT-14 | reverse complement strand
ATAAAGTTCTATGAGAAGCTGGCAAAGGTTGAAGTAACAAAATAAATTATAATATAAAAGTAGACATGGGTTTGATAACCTGTTGTCTATTTTTTTGTTAAAAAATATTTATGCATATACATGAAAAAAACTCTTGATAACGATTAAAATTTGTGCAGGTGAATATTGTAACGGTTGTCGAAAAATATGATAATAAAAATACAAAGTAATTCAAAAATTATAGAGGTCATATTGTGTTTACAGTAGGTACAAAATGTAGTAAACGTTATTAAAATATATGCTATCTATAATAATATAAAAAATTTTACTAATATTTTTACTATTTTAATAGTTGGGGGGAATTTTAATGGCTTTAGTTATAGTTGGCATGGGAGTAGCTTTGCTTTTAATATTAATGATACCATGTAAACTAAATGGATTTATGTCTTTAATACTGGTTTCTTTATTTGTTGGTGTTATGGAAGGTATGCCACTTACTAGTGTAACTGATTCTATGTATAAAGGTATAGGTGGTCAGTTGAACGATCTTATCTTAATACTTGGATTTGGTGCTATGCTTGGAAGACTTATGTCAGATTGTGGGGCTGGACAAAGGATAGCAAAAACATTGATAAATAAATTTGGAATAAAAAGAGTTCAATGGGCTATGCTTATTACATCAATTATAGTTGGAATTTCGATGTTTTATGAGGCAGGTTTTATACTTTTAATACCTATAATATACAGTGTAGTTAAAGAAACTAAATTTCCATTGATGTACATAGGTTTTCCTGCATCCGTTGCATTATCTGTGTGTCATAGTTTCCTTCCGCCTCACCCAGGTCCAACACTTGTAGCAAATTCTTTTAATGCAAGTATAGGCAAAACTTTGTTATTTGGGCTTCTTATTGCGATACCTGGTGCTATAATTGTTGGAATTTTCTTTTCTAAGACTTCGATTATAAAAAATGCGAAAACAAAGATACCTGAAGGGCTTACTACAAGTAAATTGTTTAAGGATGAGGAAATGCCAAGTTTCGGTAAGAGTGTATTTACTGCACTTATTCCTGTAATTTTAATAGCTATTGCTGAATTTTGTGGAGTATTTCTTCCTAAGGATTCTGTAGCACTAAAATATATTAAGTTCTTTGGAGATGCACCTATAGCTTTGATGATATCTGTAATTATTGCTATATTTACTTTTGGTTTTGGTTGTAATAGAAAAATGGATGAAATAGCAAAAAGTATGAGTGAGTCAGTAAAAGCTATAGCAATGATAATTTTGATTATAGGAGCAGGAGGGGCATTTAAACAGGTGCTTGTAGATTCAGGAGTAGGTAATACAATAGTAGCCATTACAAAAAATCTAAATGTATCTCCTATAGTACTTACATGGCTTATTGCAGCGTTACTCAGGACTGCACTCGGTTCAGCTACTGTGGCTGTAACTGCTGCTGCTGGATTGGCTGGACCTCTTGTAGTTGCTTCTGGTTTAAATCCTTGTCTTATGGTATTGGCAACTACTACAGGAAGTATATTTGCATCTCATGTAAATGATCCTGGATTTTGGATGTATAAGGAATATTTTGGACTGTCAGTAAGTGATGCAATAAAAACTAGAACAAGTTATACATGTATACTTTCTGTAATAGGTTTAATTGGAGTGTTGCTTTTAAATATATTTGTCCATTAGATACATTAGATTGATTATTTATCTTCAATTTGTAATTTAAATATAAGGATCCAATTCTTCTATACTAAAGTTAGGATTGGATCAAGAAGTTCTTTGACTTTTGCGGACAACTACATACAATTGAATAAATAGAAACACTCCAAAATATTTTTAAGTAGTTGAAAATATATATAATCTATTAATTTCATAATATATAAGTTATGCAAATAAATAAAAAATAATTTTTTATTTATAAGTAAGTTTGTGCAACTGAATATTGCTTGAAATATTTAAAAATATCATAATATAAAAAGTTGTAAAAGTAAGCGTTAATTTAATAGAGCGACATTGGAGGGTTCAAATATGAAGAAACATTTAAACATTTTATTAGCACCAGATTCATTTAAAGAAAGTATGACCGCAAAAGAAGTATGTGATGCGATGGAACTAGGAATTAAGAGAGCCGATGAAAATATTAATTGTATAAAAGTTCCCATGGCAGATGGTGGAGAAGGTACGATGCAGTCACTTGTGGATGCTACTTGTGGCAAAATATATAAAATAAAAGTAATGGGACCGCTTGGTAATGCAATAGAAGCAGAATATGGAATTCTAGGAGATGGGGAAACTGGAATAATAGAGATGGCAAGTGCAAGTGGTATAACTCTGGTGCCTGAAAATAGAAGGAATCCTCTTATAACGACAACTTACGGTACGGGCCAGCTTATAAAAGATTGCCTTGATAAGGGGGCAAAAAAACTTCTTGTAGGAATAGGTGGAAGTTCCACAAATGATGGTGGAGTCGGTGCAATTCAAGCACTGGGTGGTAAGTTCAAGGATAGATTCGGAAAAGAAATTGGATTTGGCGGTGGAGAACTTGGCAAAATTGATAATATAGATTTAAGTGAACTTGATCCGAGACTTAATAATATGAAAGTTGAAGTTGCCTGTGATGTTGCAAATCCACTATGTGGTGATAATGGAGCATCAAATATATTTGGACCTCAAAAAGGTGCGACGAAAGAAATGATAAAAATACTCGATGACAATTTAAGACATTATGCAGATATAATTAATAAACAGCTTAATATAGATGTAGCGGAGATTCCAGGAGCCGGGGCAGCTGGTGGGCTTGGTGCAGGGCTTATGGTTTTTATGGGAGGGAAACTTGAAAAAGGAATCGATATAGTTATCAAGTATTCAGGATGTGAAGAAAAAGTAAAAAAAGCAGATTTGGTTTTTACGGGCGAAGGAAGTATAGATTTTCAGACACAATATGGGAAAACACCAATGGGGGTTGCAGCAATAGCAAAAAAATATAATAAACCTGTAATTGCTTTTGCAGGAAATATTGGAGACAATATAGATGTCCTTTATGATCTTGGCATAGATGCAATTTTTAGTATTGTCCATAGGGCATCTAATTTGAACGATGCAATAAAAGACGGTAAGATAAATATGGAAAAAACAGTTAATAATGTAATACGGCTTATAAAATTAAGAATTATATAAAGTGTATGTGTTACGGAAAAAATGTCATTGTACTTATTTCTTTTAATAAATAAAGAATCAAATTTAATTCATTTGGCAATAGAGAAAAATTGACAAGTGTCATAAATAGAAATAAAGGTTATTGAAATATTTTATAAAAACTAATTAGGTGGCGATTTTAAAGTTGAAGGATATATATGATATTTTAATTATTGGTGGAGGAGTAGTTGGGAGTGCCATTGCAAGAGAATTTTCAAGATATGAATTAAAAATAGGTGTTTTGGAAAAGGAACCTGATGTTTGTTGTGGAACTAGTGGAAGAAATACGGGAATGCTTCATGCAGGTTTTACTTATAGACATGGTTCGTTAAAAGCACAATGTGCCATTGAGGGGAATAAGGAGTTTGATTCTGTAGCAAAGGAACTTGACGTACCATTTAAAAGGACTGGAAAACTTGTTATAGGATTTACAGATAGAGATATGCAGAGCCTCCTTAAATATAAAAAACTTGGAGAATTGAATGGAGTTGAAGGTCTTAAAATAATTGATAAGAGTACAATAAATAAACTTGATCCTAGTGCAGGAGGTGAGTTCGCAATGTATTCGCCTGCAAGTGGGATATTGAACCCATTTGAATATACCATAGCTCTTGCAGAAAATGCACATCAAAATGGAGTTGAGTACTATTTTGATAGTAGAGTTATAGATATAGCGAAAAAAAATGATATATTTAAAATAAAAACCATTTCAAAAACTTTTTATACAAAGTGGGTAATAAATTCTGCGGGATTGAATTCAGATGTTATATCAGAAATGCTTGGGATACCAGGTTATAAGTTAAAAGGATTTAAGGGCGAATACTATGTACTTGATAAAAAAGCTGGAAAATTTATGAATATGCCTATTTATCCAGCTCCTAATGAAAAAGGAGGATTTGGTGTACATGCTACGCCGACTGTAGATGGAAATATATTAATAGGACCTAGTTCTGAAATAGTTTATGATTTTGAAGATTATGGTGTAACAGCTCCTATAATGAATAAATTAATTGCTGAAGGAAAAAAGATATTCAAAAATCTTAAAAGAGAATATTTTATTAGGAACTTTTCGGGAATAAGACCTAAACTTGTGGATAAAAAAACTGGAGAAGTACAGGATTTTGTCCTTGAGATGAGAGAAGATGTACCTAATGTTATAAATCTTGTTGGTATAGAGTCTCCTGGACTTACAAGTGCACTTCCACTTGCACGAAGGGCGGTAGCGTTATTTAATAAAAAAGAAAAATTAATTCCAAATAAAACTTTTAATCCGAAAAGAAAGGGAATTCTTAAATTTTCGGAACAGGATGATAGTGTAAAAGAGAAACTTATAAAGAGTGACAGTGACTATGGGAAGATCATATGCAGATGTGAAAATGTTACAAAAGCAGAAATAATACAAGCTGTTCATAACTGTCTTGGAGTGGATTCAATTACTGGGATAAAAAATAGAACACGTGCTATGATGGGAAGATGTCAGGGTGGATATTGTCAGACCAGAATAGCTGAAATAATTGGGAAGGAAAAACATAAATCAGAGAAAAAGATATTATATTCACGAAGTGGATCTTATATGTTTGTGGGAAAGGTGAGAAAATAATGGCTTTCATAAAAAAAGATGTTGTAATTGTAGGTGGAGGTCCTGCGGGACTTGCAACAGCTGTAGAGCTTAGGAACAAAGGTATCAAGAATATTGTAATCGTTGAAAGAGAAAAACAACTTGGAGGTATTTTAAAACAGTGTATCCATGATGGTTTTGGACTCACTAGATTTAAAAAAACTCTATCAGGACCTGAATATGCTCAGTTATTTATAGATAGGGTTGACGAGCTTAATATTGAATATATTACGGATGCTACAGTGATTGATATTACTCCTGAAAAAATTGTTACTGTTGTATCTAAGAAAGGTCTTTTAAAATATAAAGCTAAAGCAGTTGCACTTGCCATGGGATGCAGGGAAAGGACAAGAGGTGCAATTGGCATTCCGGGTACGAGACCTGCAGGAGTATATAGTGCAGGAGTTGCTCAGGCTTATGTTAATCTATACAACAAGATGATAGGAAAAGAAATTGTGATACTTGGCTCAGGTGATATTGGCATGATAATGGCCAGAAGAATGAAACTTGAAGGAGCAAATGTAAAAGCTGTTTTTGAAATACAATCATACCCAAGTGGATTGCCGAGAAACATTGAGCAGTGTCTCAATGATTATAATATTCCGTTGTATTTGAGTCATACTATTACTAAAATTAAAGGGAATTCTAGGCTTGAAGGGGTCACTGTGTGTAAAGTGGATAAGAATATGAAGCCTATACTTGGAACAGAAAAGTATTATAAGTGTGATACACTTATACTTTCAGTTGGTCTTATACCTGAAAATGAAATTTCATTGTCTGCAAATGTTAGCCTTGATAATAGAACAAAAGGTGCTGTTGTTGATGAAAATTATCAAACAGATGTTGGTGGAATATTTGCAGCAGGAAATGTACTTCATGTACATGATGTTGTTGATTTTGTGTCCCTTGAAGCAGAGAAGCTTGCTGATTCAATAGCAGAATATGTAAATGGAAAAGTATTTTATAAACCTTGTATAAATATAAATGCAGGTGATAATGTAGGGAGTGCAGTGCCACAGAAAATAAGTGGTAAAAAAGATTTCAGCATTTCCATGAGGGTAAAAAAACCGATGAAAAACTGTGAAATTGATATTATACAATCCGGACAAGTTATTAAGGCTGTGAAATTGAAAAAGGTGATACCTGCAAAAATGATTCAAATTGGATTGAAGAAAGAAGATATAAAATCTATGAGCAATATAGAGGTGATCGCAAAATGATAAAAGAGTACACCTGTATAATATGTCCTAATGGATGTGAGATAGAGGTTGATATTGAAAAAGAAAAACCGATTTCAATTAAAGGTGCGTCTTGTAAAAAAGGAGAAAAATACGTAAAAATGGAAATTGTAGATCCTAGAAGAACAATTACAACGTCGGTCCTTGTAGAAAATGGAGTTGTGCCACTTGTGAGCATAAGACTTACAAATCCAATACCTAAGGCTTATATATTTAAAGTAATGGATAAGATTAAAAGTATAAAAGTAAAAGCACCGATTAAAATAGGTCAAGTTATAGTGAATAATATATTTGGACTTGGCAGTGATCTTATTGCCACAAAAAATGTGAAAGTAAGTGAGTGATATGGAGATAAAAAAAGGAGGATCAGTATCTAAGTTATTAGCTGATGTTTATATACCAAGGATGTTTAAGGTGAAACAAATTTTTCCGAGGCCTGTAATTAAGTCAGAGGATATACCAAATGTAATAAGAAGAGAACTTTCTCAAAAAAAATTTTCACGAAAAATCAAACCTGGAATGAATATAGCTATTACGGCTGGAAGTAGGGGAATTGCAAATGTTGCAATCATAACAAAAGCTATAGTTGATTTTGTTTCATCCAGAGGGGCACATCCTTTTGTTGTACCTGCAATGGGAAGTCATGGGGGAGCAACTGCTGAAGGTCAGCTTGAATTACTTGAAAGTTATGGTATTACGGAGAATTTTTTAAAATGTCCCATAAAATCTTCAATGGAGGTTTCAGTAATTGGGACTTTGAAAGATGGAAGAAAAGTAGTTATAGATAAAAATGCCGCACAATCTGATGGAATAATAATATCCTGTCGTATAAAGCCTCATAATGCCTTTAGAGGGAAATATGAAAGTGGGATTATGAAAATGATGGCAGTTGGACTTGGTAAACAGGTTGGGGCTGAATGTGTACATTCACAGGGAATGGGTAAAATTGGCAACAATATTGAACTCATTGGAAAAACTATTTTAAAGAATGCACCAATTCTTTTTGCAATTCCGTGCATAGAAAATTCATTTGATGAGACATGTAAAATAGTTGGCGTTGATTCCAGTGAAATTCCAGATAGAGAGCCTGAACTTTTAAAAGAGGCATTTTCCAATATGCCAAGAATAATAGTAGGAAAATGTGATGTACTTGTTGTTGATGAAATAGGGAAAAATTATAGTGGTACAGGTGTAGATCCCAATATAACAGGTACATTTTCTACTAAATATGTGAGCGGTGGAATAGAGGTTCAAAGAACTGCAATGCTTGACTTAAGTAAAGAATCCCATGGAAACGGTCTTGGAGTTGGCCTTTCTAGTGTTATAACAAAAAGGCTGTTCGACAAATTGGATGTTGAGAAAATGTATCCTAATTGTATTACGAGTACTGTTCTTGAATCGGCAAGGATACCTTGCGTTGCAGCTGATGATAAGGAAGCTGTACAATTTTGTATAAGGACATGTGTAAATATTGATAAAGAAAATGTAAGAATAGTTAGGATACCAAACAGTTTGCATATTGAACACATAATGCTTTCAGAAGTTTATTATGATGAAATTAAAAATTATCCTGATCTTGAAATAGAAAGCAAACCGGAGTATATGAAATTTAATGAATACGGTAATTTAATATAGCTGTTGAATATTATTTAGTTCATATATATAAAAATAGATCAATGTAAAGGATTAATATTTGTGCAATTGAATATTGATTGAAGCAGTTAAAAAGATGATAATTGAATCATAGACAATGTGAAATTTTTATTCAAGCATATTTCAAAAAAATTACTGCAGTTAATGTTACTGGGGGGGAAAAGATGAATAATGAAAAAAATTTAATAAAAGATACACCAGTCGTTACAGATTTGAAAGTTATACCTGTAGCAGGATATGATAGTATGCTTCTTAATCTAAGTGGAGCACACGGCCCATTTTTTACACGTAATGTCGTGATTTTGAAAGACAATAGTGGAAATATGGGAATTGGAGAAGTGCCAGGGGGAGAAAAAATAAGAAAGACGATAGAAGATTCAACTTCACTTGTTGTTGGACAAAGTATAGGAAAGTACAAATCAATAATAAAGGCGGTAAAGGATACTTTTGCATGCAGAGATTGTCTTGGGAGAGGATTTCAGACTTTTGATCTGAGAATTGCAATTCATGCTATGACTGCAATAGAAGCTGCACTTCTTGATCTTGTAGGAAAGTATCTTGGAATACCGGTATGTGAACTCTTGGGAGAAGGACAGCAGAGAAAATCAGTAAAGGTTTTAGGTTATCTCTTTTTTGTTGGTGACAGAAAAAAGACAAAACTTCCTTATCTGGATGAATCTAATTCAAAAGATGAATGGATGCGCCTTAGAAGAGAAGAAGCATTGACTCCAGAAGCAGTAGTAAGACTTGGAGAAGCAGCTCAGGCAAAGTATGGTTTTAAAGACTTTAAACTAAAAGGTGGAGTTTTGAAAGGAGAAGCAGAAGCAGAAGCTGTTACTGCACTCCATAAAAGGTTTTCGGATGCACGTATAACTCTTGATCCTAATGGAGCTTGGTCATTATGCGAGGCTATTGATCTTTGTAAGAACTTAGTTGGAGTGCTGGCATATGCAGAAGATCCATGCGGAGCTGAAGATGGATTCTCAGGGCGTGAGGTAATGTCAGAGTTCAGAAATGAAGTTGGACTGCCTACAGCTACAAATATGATAGCTACTGATTGGCGCCAGATGGTACATTCACTTCAGATGCATTCTGTAGATATACCGCTTGCAGATCCTCATTTCTGGACTATGGAAGGTTCTGTACGTGTTGCCCAGACATGTAGAGATTGGGGGCTTACCTGGGGTTCACATTCAAACAATCATTTTGATATTTCACTTGCGATGTATGCACAGACTGCGGCAGCGGCACCTGGAAAAGTAACAGCCATAGATACACACTGGATATGGCAGGATGGACAGTATCTTACAAAGAATCCATTCCAGATTGTTGGAGGAATGATAGATATTCCTGACAAACCAGGTCTTGGAGTAGATATAGATATGGAAAATGTTATAAAAGCAAATAAATTGTACAATAAAATGTCATTGGGTGCCCGTGATGATTCAGTTGCTATGCAATATTTGATACCAGGATGGAAGTTTGACAATAAAAAGCCATGTTTAGTAAGATAAATTTTAAAGTCAAACCTTTATTGATTTCAATCCTAGTTGGATTAGTAATTTGCTTTATACCAAAACCAAATTTGGTACCTATAAATGGATGGCATTTACTTGCAGTTTTTATATTTATTATAGTGGCATGTGCCCTTGGAGCCATGTCACTTGGTTTAGCTTCTTTTGTCGGAATATTTATTTTGACTTTTACACATATAATTACGATAAAAGATGCATTTTCTTCATATAGTGAAAGCCTTATATGGCTTATAGTATGTGCTGATTGTCTTTCTATAGGAATAACTAAAACAGGACTTGGTAAAAGACTTGCATATAATATTATAAAGAAAATTGGCAAAAGAACTATAGGAGTTGGATATTCACTAGTACTTTGCGAAGGAATATTGAGTATGCTTATTCCAAGTGCTACTTCAAGATCTACTGGGATTGTACTTCCTATTACAAAAGCTCTTTCAGAAGCTTATGGTTCAAAAGTTGGAGATGGTACAGAAAAGAAAGTGGGAGCATTTCTTATGCTTACATCAATACACAGCAATCTTATTTCTTCATCACTTTTTATTACATCTTCTGCCGTAAATTTGCTTGCTATTAGTATGGCCGGAAATCTTGGTGTAAAGACACATATAACTTTTGGATTATGGTTTATGGTAAGCATAGTTTCTGTATTGTCGAATTTTATGATTGTTCCGGTTGTTATTTATTTTTTATGTCCACCGGAAATAAAAAAACTTGATAATGTTAAAGAATTAATGGATGGCAAACTTAAACAATTAGGACCCATGAAAAAATCTGAAAAATTTATGATAATAGTTTTTATTATTGTTGTTACATTATGGATATTTGGGAATATATTTAATATTGATGCTACTACTGTAAGTGTTTTAGGACTTGTAATACTTATTGGATCTGGAATTGTATCTTGGGAAGAATTTACTGGGAAAAAAGAAATTTGGAATCTTGTGATATGGCTTGGTGCATTTATGATGATGGCAGGTCAACTTAACAAGCTTGGGATAATAAAGTGGATGAGCAGTATAATAACTCAATATATACGTGGTATACCGCAGTTCCCTGCTCTTGCGATAGTATGTGTTTCTATGTATTATCTACATTACCTTTTTGCAAGTAATATGGTTCATTTTACTGCATTGTTTTCAGCATTCTTTACAATATTACTTGGTATTGGAGTACCTCCAGTGCTTTCGGTATTTATTTTAGTAGATATATCGGCACTTAGTTCTGGACTTACGCATTATGGTATAGCACAGGGAGGAGTATATTTTTCAGAAGGATATATAAAGCAGAAAGAATGGTGGTTTGCAGGTTTTGTAGTATCAATAGTTCATCTTGCGATACTTCTTCCATTTGCAGCAATATGGTGGAAATTTATAGGGATTTAATAAAGAAGAGTTTTTGAAGGAAGAAAAGAAATAGAAACCGTGAAAATGTTGAGAAAATTTTTTTCCGGATATTTATTCAATATAGATTTAGATGGAGTGTGGACATTAAAGGAGCAGTTGAATTATGCAAAGGTAAAAAGTCCCTTTGAATATAAAAAATTACTATTATAAATAGAAAAATAAAATCTAAATAGATTTGAAAACAAGATGGACAGCAATTATGGAATTGGGAGAATTCCTACAGAAAAACATAGATACTTTCTAATCTATACTAAATAATAAATAAGCGTATGTCAGTTATTTAACTGACTATAAACTTATTATAGATGATTGCAGAATTTAAATTTTAAAAGTGTGGATAACTTTTAAAAAATTCCTTAAATTTGAGCAAAAAAAGAAAATGCTAAATAAGCCTTTTGAAAAAGGGTATGCGAAGCATGTAGGATGATACTTAACTGTGGATATGTGTATTAAGCAGCATATTTGATAAGTTTATTTAAATTTCTTACTTTAGTCTAAAGCTTCTATGTGCAAACTTTGGCATATTCTTATATGCGGCAGCATAGGGGTTAAAATCTTTATTATTAATAACTTTAGCGAAAGCTTTTTGCTTATTTATTTCTGAAACCAGTGTCTTAGGGTTATTCTCTTTAACTTTTGGCTTTAAGCCTGAAGTATCGTAGATAAGCATGGAATTGAGACCTATATCGGGTGAATTCTTAGGTAGATTTTCATCAATATCGTCACATATTTCAATAATCTTAAGAGTCATTGAGCTGAATAACTCCTCAATCTGTTTTTCAAAGGTAGTTTTAAATCTGC
>NZ_JBHMIY010000051.1:0-13016 GCF_042436595.1 Clostridium sp. MT-14 | reverse complement strand
GTTCACAATCCTATAGTCAGAATTATTATATTTTTATAATTCCACTATTTAGTGAATTTTATTTCAGAATTTATTGGAATGCTGCTTGTATATTTCTTACTTTCTATATAGTTAAGTTAGTAAATAATATATAAATATTGTGTCAAAACTATTTTAAACATTTTCTAATATATATTAAAAGTGTACCAAAAATAACTATTAAAACAATTGGAAGGAACCATGTACCTAAACTACTACTTTTTTCTAAAGCGACTTTAATATTATTCCATTCGATATATGTAAATATTATCATGAATTCTGCTTTAATCATAATAATCAATTGTCTAGCACACCTGTACTGATACTCTGCATTTTCTTCAGTTATTGGTTTTAGATAATTATATACATGTGGAAATTTATTTAAAATAGTTAGAAAAATATGCATTATAAAACTTATACCAGCAAGTATAAATATAGAACTTTTATTACCATATCCATTAGGTATACCTGCAGCATTAAAATGTTTAGGTATAACATTTGGTAGTAGTTTATAGTATTTTAATAATAAATATTGATAAATACCGCTATAATGCTAATAAGTTCTATTATTATTTCATAAATCGAATAATGGATTTTAATTTTAGGTCTTTTTTCCACTCTTTATCCTCCTGTTTTTCCATTTATTGCTATGTCATAAAATTTACTTTTACTTATAGACATAATATCATAATAACTCATCTATATAAGACAATATATTAGTAGCTTTAGTCAATAATATATTAATATATAAAATGATACCAATTAAGGCAATAAAAAAATAGTAGCCCTGTCTGCAAGTGGTGGCTGCTATTCTTTATTTGTATTATAACACAATTTTATAAAATTTTTATCTATATCAACTTCAAGTACGGTAGTGTACAGACAGCACACAGGGCTGGTCTACAATATCAAGAGAGTTATTGAAAACAAATCATAGGATTATTGTGATCGCTTCTTCAATGCATTGTAGACCATCATACTCAGTGTGTCTTTTAAAATTTGCAGGTTTTCCTTACTGATGCCTTCTATTGTATCATTCATAAATTTCTCAGCTACAGGAAGAAGTTCATGATACAAATTTGTACCTTTTTTTGTCAAGTGCAACTGTTTGACCCGTTTGTCTCCAGCAATACCAAAACGAGTTAATAGTCCTTCTTGTTCCATCTTTTGAATCAGCCTTACCACTGTAGGCTCCTTAACAGACATTTTATCAGCCAGTACCCGCTGCGTTATGGAATTGCTCGTATAGATATAATATATGGCAACCCATTGGGGCCTCGTAATACTATACGGACTTAATCTTTGCTCCATGGTTTCCGAAAAAATCTTTGCACTCCGACTGGTTATAAAAGCCATGCAGTCATCCAAATTAAACATTTCATTCACCTAAAGAATTACCTCCTACAAAAGCGAAATGAAAGAAAATATAATTAAAGTAAACTCCCTCCATCTCAAAGATATACTTTTAGAGAAATACAAGACAAAAATATCTTATACCCCTCTATCTAGTATACTAAAATCTGCAGGAATTAAAAACCCTAAAAAATACAGCTGGCCGCTAAAAATATATAAAACTGGCTTTGATCTCGTCTTTGACGTATATTAAACTCAGAAGGACACAGAAATATTATTTTTATAGGTTATCTGCACTTTCTCTTTTGCTTCACATTATCAACGAACTTTTCCAACCTGTGAGTTAGTATTTTCTTGTCAAAAAAAGATTTAGTTAATCCCTTTTCAAACGCCGTAAAGTCAATAGGCACAAGACTGTCCGTATAAACTTTGAGCCGAGAAATCCTGCCATCAGAAACATTTGCAAATATGGTAACGTTACCAAAAGACAGTTTCTCTTCAAAGCTTATGTTAAAATCCGGGGCCTCTCCATAAATCCAGTCGTCCCTTTTTATTTTTTCAAGAATGGATGGTTTCATATTATTACTACTGATCTGTCTTATAGACATTTCCATGCCATATTCCAGCATAAATGCCTGGATTACGGCATCTATTGTACTTTCTGGAGTAACGCCCTCACAGAGATCAGATAGATTCACCACTCTACTTCTTACAGAATTTATACCCTTAGAATTCAGTTTGAGAAAAGAAGGCTTCAGTGCACCAGTAAGCATATCAAGATTTACATTAACCATGAGAGTCCCATGGTATAGAAAATTACCATAGTCAGCATATTGGGCATGCCCGGAAAACTTTTTTCCACTGATAAGCAGGTCATTCCTACCACTAAAAGTACATTCTACACCCATGGACAATATAGCATTACTAATTATTTTCAAATACCTTCCCACATCTGCATACTTTTCCTCTGAAATAAACGTAAAATTTACATTTCCCAAATCATGAAAAACTGCTCCTCCGCCAGAAAGACGCCTGACCGGGACAATTTCATGCTCTTTCAAAAACTCTGTGTCACACTCTGCAAAAACATTCTGGTTGCGTCCCAAAACAACCGCCGGCCGGTTCCTCCACAAGAATAAACAAGTTTTCGGGCCAGCTTCTGAAAAAAGCTGGTATTCTGCCGCCACATTATAATAAGGATCCGTTTCCAAAGACACATAAATTCGACTCATGACTGATGTATTGCTCCTATTCCGAATCCAAGCACAGCCTCATGAATAACTTCAGCAGTTGTGGGGTGGGCAAAAACCGTTTCAGCAATTTCCTTATCGGTGAAACCATTTGACACTGCAAGTGTAAGTGTGCTGATCAAAGATGAAGCATCAGCACCAATTATGGAACCGCCCACAATACGTTGAGTTGCGTTATCCCGTACAAGTTTCACAAAACCATCCGGTTCGTCCATGGTCACGGCCTTGCCATTACAAGAATATGAAACCGTACTGATGCTGAAATCCAATCCTTTTTTTCGACATTCTTCCTCCGTCAAACCCACACTGGATATTTCCGGACTCGTAAATACTACATTTGGGACAGCAGAATAATTTGCCTGTGTGGATCCTCCCAAAATATTATCTACCGCCACCATGCCTTGGTAAGAAGCTACATGGGCAAGCTGGATGATGTTGGTTACATCACCGATGGCATATATGTGTTCCACATTCGTACGCATTTGTGCATCTACAGAAATTCCTCTGCCTCGTTCATTGAGAATAAGCCCTGTCTTTTCAATATTCATACCATCAAGGTTTGGCTCACGGCCAATTGCCACAAGAACCTTGTCACTGACAACTATATGTTCTTCTTTTTTATCTTCGTAAGTCACAATTGCCTGTTTGTCCTCAGACTGTTGAATCCTCAGGACTTTTGAACCGGTATGAACGGAAATTCCCGCTTCACTTGCATAATTACGGATACTTTCGGAAACATCACGATCCAGCATGGGAAGCAATCTATCTAAAAATTCAACAACATTGACCTTGACACCAAGATTGTTATACATAAAAGCAAATTCCATACCAATAATGCCCCCGCCTATGATTGTCACTTTCTTAGGCAAATCTATACAAGAAAGAGCTTCCGTACTGTTCATGACCATGGGAAGGTCAATCCCTGGAATCTTTGTTTTGGAAATTTTCGACCCTGTGGCAATAATGATATCCCTGGCAGAAATAATGTATTTTTCTTTACCTTCTACGAAAACACTGTTATTGCCAAGAAATGCTGCTTTCCCGAAAATGACCTGCACACCATTATCATTTAGTAGACAAGAGATACCAGAAACAAGTTTTTCCCTAACTTCGTCCTTACGACGAATGATCCGTGCCATATCTACACGGGGTTCGCCACCCGTAATGATGCCAAATACGGATGATTTGCATACATTTCTGCAGACTTCTGAAGATTTTACAAGTGCTTTGGTAGGAATGCAGCCTACATTTAAACAGGTGCCTCCAAGCTCTTCTTTCTCGACTAGGATTACCTTCATACCCCTTTTTGCTGCATAAATCGCAGCCACATAGCCCCCTGGACCAGCACCTATAATTAAAAGCTCCGTTTTAAGTTCAACTGTTTCATTCTTTTTCAAATTCTCCTTCTGCTGTATTACTGCTTCATCCCTACGGCTGTTCAATTCAAAAAGCACCTGCCCGGAAGAAACCTCTGCGCCTTCCATACACAGGATTTTCGTAATGACTCCAGCTTTTGGAGCCTTGATTGGACGATTACCTTTTCCGGTTTCAACCTGAATGAGAATATTGTCCGCCTGCACCTCGTCCCCGACTTTTACATTTATCTTTCCAGCTTTGCCTTTTTTTCCTCCAGGAATGAAAGACATTTTAACTTCCACAGCTAATCCTCCTTTGAAAACTTGAGGGGCCGCACAGCCGCCCCTCCAAATGATGTGCTTATTCTCTGACTACTCCACCTCTTACAAGTTTTACTCCGTTTGCAATACAATCTCCTACTGGGCATCTTTTTTCGATAAAATCTGCGAAAGCTTCTGCTTTCTCCTGACTTTCATTGGTCTTGAAATGCATTACAAAACGAATTTCCTGAAATCCATTTCTAACATCGGCAAGACCCATAAAGCCATCAGGATCCAAATCTCCTTCCAATTCAACATGGAATTCCTCAAACGAAAAGTTCTGTGCTTCGGCAAAGGCACTTGCGACTATTGTTTGGCAAGCTCCCAAAGCACACAGAATAGCCTCAACTGGATTCATTCCTTTATTGCTGCCCCCTAAATCCTCAGGCTCATCTAAAATGATCTTGAATCCTCTCGCATTAGTTTCCACTTTCAACCCACCCGGACATTTCTGGGCAGAGGCCTTAAACGTAGTTAACATATACAACACCTTCCTTTCTCCTCAAATCATTATTACAAGTCTATTTGACTAATAAAATTATAACATAGGTATTCTTTTATATCAATAGTAAGCTAAGTATGTATTTTTTGTTTTTAATTAGAGTCTGAATATGAGTTCATAATAGTCATACGATTCAAAAGATTATCTTTTTGATATTTTAAATCCCTAAGTTTTCTCCAACAAGTATCACTTTAATGCGACCTTTAAACATTGATTTACTGGTAATGACAAGTTGACTGCATCCATCTTCGGCGGCTTTAGAAAGTTCTTCGAACGAAGAGTAGTTCTGTCTATAACCTGACACAATCACTTTTGCAGCATAGTTTTTTACTCGAAGTATGGCTGCATCTAAATTTGGAACCACTTTATTTAATCCCGCCACTATTATTACATTTTTTGGTCCAAAAATAAGTGCCGATACCCTGTTGCCAATTCCATCAATATTCACCAGTTCACCCGTAGCAGTTATCGCATTAGAACTCATTAAAAAGTAATCTGCTAAAAGTGCCTGATGTGCCGCGCTTTCTTTTTCTTTACCTCCCTTGGGCTCAGCAGGATCTAAGAAATTGTACCCTCCATTTTTTAAAGCAAGCTTCAAGCCGATTTCATGCAAGGTCAAAGAGCCTCCGCAGGAAACCAAGTTGTCTTTGGGTATCATCTTAAGAATCTTTTTCAATGCTTCGTCTTTTGTTTTACAATAAAATCCTTCAATATTTCGTTTTCCAAATTCTCCGATTAGCTTCTTTGCTAACAAGACATTATAGTATTCTTTAGCTTTTATGGCATCCATACCTGTTCCTCCTAACTTGACTGATATAACCAATAATTCTATTCTAATCATAGGATACAAAAATTAACAGTCTATATTTACTATTTTATATATGTTATAATTAAATTAGAGGAGAAAATTGTCACATAAATTTATATATTTTACAATAGAATTACACTACCATTGCTAATGCTCCCAATTTCTTATAGTTGGCCATAAGCACTGCTACGCGTCTGGATAAGTTCTTGCCCTAAAGGATAACGTATTCTTAGTGCTAAAGCACTAAGAATACTGTTAAATAGGATTCAGATATAAAAAGGCATTTTTTATAAGCAAACTCCATCTGAACCTAAGTATGACTTGATAGCATCATTCACTGTACCTGATTCTGTCAATTATGGATTCCTTTTTTAATCTGCCCTCAATAAGGTAGGTTATCAGTATTTCCAGCAAAATAAACACTACAATAACTGCAAGTATAGGTATCAGAGGGAATTCATACTCTGCATAATCCGCCCCTGCTTTTTTAAACAGTTTAAAGCAGAAGTATCCAAGACCGGTTCCAAAGACCACCGACAGTAAAGAACTTATACCGGCATAGTACATGCCTTCTATCTGAAGCATTTTTCTAAGCTGTTTGTTTGACAGCCCCACTGCCTGGAGCATTCCATACTCTCTTTTTCTTGTGAGTATGCTTGTAATCATTGTATTTATGAGATTCAAAATTCCTATGAGAGCTATTATTGCCGTGAAGCTCATTGCTGTTACCTCTATTGCCATAAACTGATCATCCAGTTCCTTCTTCCAGTCTGTATTTGACTCATACATTATCCTGCTGTCCCTATTTACTATGGCTTTGAGCCTGCTTTTTATGGTCTCAAACTTACTGCTGTCTATATCTATATAAATGTCAGTCAATTTGTTGTCTCTGTCATCCGCCAGGCTGCCTTTAAATTCTTCTTTCGTAAATACATCTTTATGAGTTATAAATTCATATCCTCCCACAACCCAGCCGGAGCCTGCAATATTGTCACTTAATATACCTGCTACGGTGAACTTTTTATTCATGACTTCTCTCAAATTTCCGCTGCTGTCCTCTTTCCTGATTGAAACTGGGATTTTGTCCCCAACCTTATATTTGCAGATGACACTGCCATTTTTATCTTTTTTACCTGTTATGAGAACTTCATCTCTGTTTTTCAGATTTTCACTGGATATATTCCCGCCTATAAGATATTTATTCAACTTGTTCAGCATATAATCATCATATCCGTATAGAATACTGCGTGCATTGTCTACAAAAACATTCAATGTGCTTTTCTTGATATAGACATTTTTCACTCCATCCATGCTTTTTATATCATCAATCAATTTTTTATTCAATGGACTTCCATAGGTATTTGTAACCGAAAGATCAAATTCATATTTAAAATCATGCTTGACCATATTGTCTACATTCATACTTTTTAAAACACTGCATATTATGATAAATAAAACTCCGCTCATAGTTAGAGAAAGCATAGTCATAATTGTACGCTTCTTATTTCTCCACAGATTCAGCCGTGCAATTTTAGCTATAGATATCTTTTTCAAGGAAACTCTCTCCCTTTTACGGGAACTTATCTTTACACCGCTGTATTTCATGGATTCTACAGAAGATATCTTTGAAGAGAGCCTGCCTGGTTTTATAAGGGAGATTGCCACTGCAGCCAGACTTATCAATGCACATACAATCACAATGTATGGAGAGGATTTCATTCTTATATTAAATTGTGAAAAAAGATACCCAATCATAAAGGCAGCAATGTGGGCAAGTATAATGCCCAGTGGAATTCCTACTGCAGACAGCAGAAGTCCTTCCCTGAATATTATCTTCCTGATCTGCTTTCTAGTGGCTCCCACTGCTGCAAGCAGTCCGAACTGTTTTACCCTTTCAATAACGGATATATAAAATATATTGTATATGACTACCACTGTCGTCAGCACAACAATTACTGCTATCACGGCAAATGCCGCCAGCATCATGGGATCTCCTCCGGAAGCGTCTATATACATGGAGTTCTTGGTTATATTCTTGTCTTTTACTCCAATACTATGACCTATGTCAGTGATACTCTTTTCCACGTCTCTATGGCTTTTTACCCTTACAAAGCAGTCCTTTTCCATCTCCGGTAAATTTTCATACACAAGTTTTTTTGACACCAGCCCTGTACTTACGTCTTGCTGCTTGTGCATTGTACTGTCCTTCAATATACCGCTTAGCACAAAACCTGCAGCTGAAGAGGTATTTCCATATTCGATATGTATGGTTTCCCCTACAGCACTTTTTACATTTAATTTGTCAAGCACCCATTTTTCCAGGGCTATCTCATTGCTTTTTTGCGGAAGTCTACCCTTCTCCAGTTTAATATTTGTCATATCCGCTGCTTTATAATCTGCATAAATTAAGGATATGTCCGGATAATTGGAATTTTTTCTCTTTACACTCTCAAAGGGAATGTATTCTCCTGCACTTTCAATTTTTATGTTGTTCTTCAATATTTGAATCTGCCTGTCATTCACATTTTTGTAGATTCCATGATAATTTCCGGATTGTTCTTCAGTGGAAGCTATCACCATATTTTGAATGCTGTAGAGCACTATACCGGAGGCAGTTATGAGACATGTAGCCAGTGCTATGGTTATTATGACAAGAATATTTTTAGTCTTTGAGAATTTCAAATTTTTTCTGGCCAGATTTGATATACAGTTCATTTTACATCTCACCTGCCCTTATTTTTCCATCCTCTATTCCAACTATCCTGTCACCCATCTGGGCTATTTTTTCATCATGAGTTATCATTACAAGTGTCTGATTGTATTTTTCCACCGACATTTTAAGCAGCGACATAACTTCCTGGGCAGTTTTGGAATCAAGATTTCCCGTAGGCTCATCCGCAAGCATTATGGAAGGTTTGCTGGCAAGGGCCCTGCAGATGGCAGTCCTCTGCTGCTGTCCGCCTGAAAGTGTATTGGGAAGTGAATTTCTTTTATCATATATGTTCAGAGTTTCCATAAGTTCTCTTATATAATTTTCATCCACCTTCTTATTGTCAAGACCTATGGGCAGCGTCACATTTTCCCATACATTTAAGACCGGCACAAGATTGAAGGCCTGAAATACAAAACCTATATTCCTCCTTCTGAATATGGCCAGATCGTCTTCCTTCATTGAAAATATATCTTTTCCCCCAATATACACATTTCCTGAAGTGGGCCTGTCTAGTCCACCCATCATATGAAGCAGCGTACTTTTTCCCGATCCCGAGGTACCTACTATTACAACAAATTCTCCCTCCTGTACAGTAAAACTTATATCATCCACAGCTTTGACCAAATTTTCACCTCTACCGTAGTATTTCTTTAAGGATTTTGTTTCCAATACCTTCATGTTATTACCTCTCTTTTACATTTGATACACAGATCATAACATGGCAATATTACATATCACTTTCAAACTCACTTACACTTCTGTAAGAAAAGGCTAAACCTGCTTCCTTTCCCCACCTCTGAATCCACCATGATATTTCCACCCTGCTGCTCCAGTATCCTCCTGGTAAGATACAGCCCAACTCCGGATCCTTCACATTCCTGAACTATCCTGGAATTTCCCCTATAAAATCTTTTGAAAATCTTGTTGAAATCTTTCTTTGGTATACCTATTCCATTATCCTCTATATCAATCCTTATAAAAAAATTCGTTTCAACCATACTGATATTGATCTTTCCACCTGAATCCGTGTATTTTATAGCATTTTCAAGCACATTGATTATGGCCTCCTTGGTCCACCTGGGATCATGAAAAACAAAATACTCATGAATATCTTCAGCATCTATCTCTATATTTCTATGAAGTGCTTTTGAATATACTCCCTTTATGGATTTATATATTGTATCCTTTATGGATTTTTTCTCTTTTTTAAATGTGATCATGCCTGCTTCAAGTCTTGACAGCTTTATAAGAGATCCTGTAAGCCATTCTAACTTTAACACCTCTTCTTTTATAGTATGTAAAAATTCTTTTCTTTCATCTGTATTCATATTTTCATCTTCTATTAGAAGGGAGTTGAAGAGTTTTATGGAGGACAAAGGTGTTTTAATCTGATGTGATATATCTGTAACAAGGGACTTTATATTTTCCTTTTCCCTGTCCAGCTTATTTATATTCAGCTCAAGTATTCTGGTCATTTGATAAAGCCCTGAATATATTTTAGATAAAATCCCCTCTTTATCATTATCAGCCTTTATGGAAAATTTGCCGTCTATTATTTTATCAACTACATTTAAAATTTCCTCAAGTTCTTCTATAATCCTCAGACTGCAGTATCTAAAAATACATATGCCTCCAGCCAGAGTCAGTATAAACACAACCAGATCGTCAATTGCCATATCATATACATTTTTATTAAATGCAGCATCGTTCCAGGCTTTGACTTCATCATCATATCCATATTTTTTTATGATGCTCTCACCATAATTTAAATCCTCAGAATTATATTTTTTTAGCAGAATGGTTTTTACAATTTCCACTTCATCTTCTGGATGCGATCTTGCAAGAGCTCCCACCAATTGTACTGTGGAATTCATCTGATTTACATAGATCTTGTTTATCATATGATAATGCAAAAAGCAGACAGCCATGGAAATAAGCATGGTACCTGAAACAACTGTTATAAACGCTCTTTTAAATAATGGATTTTCTTTTAAATATTCAATCATATTTTTGCACAGCTCTCTGCCCATATATATCCTATTCCCCTGACATTTTTTATATATTGAGGATTTGAAGGATCATCTTCTACTTTTTCTCTGAGCCTTCTTATATTTACAGCTATAGTATTTTCATCTATAAAGGTACCGTCTATAGAATAAAGTTTATCCAAAAGCTGATCTTTACTTATTATTTGTCCCGAATTACCCATTAAATATTTCAAAAGTTTTACCTCATTCCTGCTCAGGAACAATTCTTTTCCTTTTTTCAATACCTTCATATCATTAACATAGAAGACTATATCCCCGGATATGATTTTACTGTTTCCTCCTTTATCACAGTTTCTTCTAAGTAAGGCATTTATTTTCGACATCAGCACCATGAGGCTGAAAGGTTTGGCGATATAATCATCTGCACCCAGATCAAGTCCTGTTACAATATCCACTTCCTCATCACAGGCAGTTAAAAATATAATGAGCAGATTACTATTCTTTCTGATTTCACTGCAAAAATCAAACCCATTTCCATCTGGAAGTCCTACATCAAGGATCATAAGATCAACACTTTCGCCATACAGTATTTTTTTTGCTTCTTCTATGCTTCTGGCCGAAAATACTCCATAGCCTTCTCTGTCCAATTTAAAACTGATTCCTCTGTTCAAGGATCTGTCGTCTTCTACAAGCAGTATATTTTTCATATCGGCGTCCTCCATATTTTTACTTAACAAGAATACATTAATATCTTATCATAGGGTTATTTAAATTTGATACCATTGTCACTATAAAAATATTATAATAAAATCAATAGAATATAAACCACAAGGAGGAAATTATCATGAACATAACAAGCCATATCATGAAAAAAATGATAACTTATTTTGGAAATGATGCTAAAAGAATAAATCATGCTCTAAAAGTCTACGGCTTCAGTAAAACCATAGGTGAGCTGGAAGGGTTAAATAAAAATGACCTGCTTATACTGGAAATAGCTGCCATACTGCATGATATAGGAATTAAAGAAAGCGAGAAAAAATACAACAGTTCAGCGGGAAACTATCAGGAAATTGAAGGGCCTCCCATAGCCAGAAAATTGCTTAAAGACATTGACATAGATAAAAATGTAGTTGACAGAATATGCTTTTTAATAGGCAGTCACCACAGTTACAATAAAATTGACAAAATAGATTTACAGATATTAATCGAAAGTGATTTTCTGGTAAATGCCTATGAAGACAACATTAAAAAACCTGACATAGAATTTATGGATGAAAAATATTTCAAGACCTCCGCCGGCAGACAATTTCTGCATACAATTTATTTTAAAAAATAAGTATACACTGAGGATGCAGCCAATTATTTAAAATAGTAAATTATATTTTGAAAGCTTGCTAAAGTATTTGATATATTTTTATAGCAATGGGCTTTATTGGCCATATATCTTATGGCATCACCATATTTCAATTTATATTTATCATCTCCTATTATCATTTCCATTTCACCTTTATTGACAATAATATATTCCTCTATTCCATCATTGTGTGGAGGAGATTGATGGCTGCATCCCGGTTCCAATTCAATATTGAATATTTCAAATCTTCTCTTGCTGTCATAGGGGAAGAGAGGGTACACTCTCATTTTCCCGTCACCTTCAATTATGGGTTTAATATTATCGTGAGTTACACAAGTAACTTCATGAGATTTTTCTTCCATAAAATAAGAAAATGAAACATTGAGACCTGTAGCTATCTTCCACAAGGTTGTCACAGTAGGATTAGAATTTCCCCTTTCTATCTGTGCCAGCATGGCCTTACTGACTCCAGTTAGTAAAGCTACTTTATCCAGACTTAAATTTTTTTGTTTTCTTATGCTGTTTAAATTTTTCCCTATTATAAAATTAAAATCTTTCAAATCAATTCCCTCCTGGATATTATATGTTATAATATATATATGTATAATATATTGTACATATATATTATCATATTATTTAAATTAATTAAACAAAATGAAGGGGGCAATTTTCATGTCATCTAAACTCAGCAAAAGTGCTGAAAAAATACAAAGTGTACTTAATAAATTCGGATATGAATTAAATGTATTAGAACTATCCGGCTCTACTCGAACTTCACAGGAAGCAGCCGACACAATAGGCTGCAGTGTAGGGCAAATAGCTAAATCTTTAATTTTCAAAGGAAAAGTCTCAAATAAGCCTATATTAATAATAGCAAGTGGCGCAAATAGAGTAAATGAAAAAGTAATTAAAAAATATGTTGGAGAAAAAATACAAAGGCCGGATGCTGACTTTGTTTTAAAAGAAACGGGCTTTGCTATAGGCGGCATCCCACCCATTGGACATAAAGATAACATAACCACCCTAATAGATGAAGATCTAACGAAATATGAAGAGATATGGGCTGCCGCCGGTACACCCCATGCAGTCTTCAAGTTGACTCCTCAAATTCTAAAAGATATAACGCAGGGCAAAATTATTTCCATTAAGTAATCTAAAATTCAGATGGAGTTTGCTTATAAGATTTTTTACAAGTAAAAAAGGAAGTATATTAACATACTTCCTCTGGTGGCTCACCGGGGAATCGAACCCCGGACAACATGATTAAAAGTCATGTGCTCTACCAACTGAGCTAGTGAACCATAAAATTTACCTGGCGACGACCTGCTCTCCCACAGGGCCTCCCCTGCAG
>NZ_JBHMIY010000050.1:0-13796 GCF_042436595.1 Clostridium sp. MT-14 | reverse complement strand
AAGTAAATAGTTGGAAAAGGGGGATATTTAAAATGAATACCTTGAATGATCAGTGTACAAGAGATTTTAAATTATAATAAAACAAAATTAAAATAACTTAGGGGGTAAAATGCTTTGGAAAGAACGCAAAGATATCTTGGTAATAAAGGGTTAATTTTATTTCTTGCGCTTTTAAGTGCGTTCGTACCGTTATCCACTGATCTTTATTTGCCAGCTTTACCGAGCATGACAAGTTTTTTTCATGTGTCTGAGTTTAAAACGAACTTAACCCTGATTCTGTTTTTCGTATTTTACAGTTTTGCAACATTGATATGGGGCCCACTGAGCGATAAGTATGAACGTAAACCCATTTTAATTATAGGCCTAACTGGCTATATGATTGCAAGTATCCTATGTGTGTATCAAGGGAGAAAACAGGAATCTATTTTGGCTATTGTTCAGTCGATGGTGGTAATATCTCTAGCTGTGGCACCGGTTGTTGGTGCACTTCTGTTGAAATTTACTTCATGGCGGGGTATCTTTTTTGCACAGGCTATTTTAGGTGTTGTTGTGGTTGCTGGTTCAATGCTTCTATGGCTTTTATTTCTTCATCTTCATATATTTATCAGGATGGCTTTGGATTAAGCAGCCAGGAATATAGTTATTTTTTTGCATTTAATGCTATAGGAATGTTGGGACAGCAAAAGAATGATACTGGTTCAGCATCATCGTTAATTAGCTCGATTACAACTGTAATGGGAAGTATCGGGATGATTCTTGTTTCACTTAACCGACGGAATCCCGTGCGGAGTGCTGGCAGAATCAATATTTTGATTGGCGTCTTGTGTGGAGTAGCCTGGTTAATTACAATCAGGAGACCACTTCTGAGTAAAATTGTGAATTAAAATAATTATAATTTATGTCGTCAAATATATTGATTTAATAAAGTAAAAGTGTTAGAATTACAATGAATAATGAACGACTAGTAGAATAATATTCATTATTCTACATGATCACTAAAACCTATGTCATGACTGGCAAGGTAAAAATTGAGGCAATACCGATGAAAGTGGAGTAGGATTAAATCTTTATATAACTATAAAATTACCTAATAATGATGTATTTAGATACTTCTTTTTCAGACGCAAAAAGGAGATGATATTTTAAATTTATGAATGGAGACTAATTATATTGCTTTGTAACAATGATGTAATAAGAATAAATAGTGAATATACAGTCATTTGACATTCATAAAATTTAGAGAGGATATAAACAAATGAATCATAGCATTAAGAAAATAATAAAAAAGGCCGCAGAGAAATTGATCTTACAGAAAGGATTCAGAGATACTACAATTAAGGAGATTTCAAAAAGTGCAAAAATATCTGTAGGCACTATCTATCGCTATTACAAAAATAAAGAAGAAATCCTCAATGATATAGGAAGAATGGATTTAAAGGATGTATCTTATTCTCAGGACAATAAGCGGAAAGAAATAATGAATGTTGCACTTGATGTTTTTGGAACAAAAGGATATACTAGAACAAACATGGAGGATATAGCCAATAAAATGGGTATGTCAAAAGCCTTTATTTATCAATACTTTAATAATAAAGATGAACTATTTCTTTCTACAATTAGGGAATCTTCACAAATGCAGACCATTTTTAATCTGTCTAAGATTAATGAACCTATAAATATAGAAGAGAGTTTAACAGAAATCGGAATGACATTTCTTTCTATATTTAAGAATCCGCGAAAATTAAAACTAATGCGTATTATTATTGCAGAAACTCCTAATTTTCCAGAAATAGGAGAATTCTTTTTCCGCCAGGTGGTTGAAAAAGTTACAGAAAGTTTAAGTAAAATATTAAAGCCTTATGCTTCTAGCGATATAGATCCTGTGCTATCAATTAGACTTTTTATTGGGGCTATTTGGTCATTAGTTTTTTTACAAGAAATGTTGCCTTTGAAGGATAGAAAATATGATGATAAAGCTATTATTAGGAATGCTATAAAAATATTTCAGCATGGGTTTTTGAAATATGATAATAATTCATGAACTATTTTAGATAAAGTTAGTTGAAAATATTATTCTTTATATTAGATGCTATATTTTCATGAATAAATATTTTATAAGGAGGAATTTGTATGAAGATAATAGATAATTTAGAAAAGGCTACTAAACAAACCATTGTAAATAAGATTGTTGGTTATCTTGATAAAAACCCGGAAAAAAATATAGATAAAATATTTGAGGCTATTAAAATGCTAACTAAAGATGAATCTGCATTGGCTCAAATTGAATTTGTTCAGAGTTATTATAACAATGACAAATACAAGCATGAATATATTCAGGATATCTTAAAAAATACGGATACCAAATGCTTGAAAAAATTTTTCTCATGTTTTTTTGCAAATGCGAACTGGTTTGCTGGACCGAGAAGGCAGAAATATATGGATGAAGAGGATACTAAAATACCATTTGTTATGCTTTTAAGCCCATCTATGAGATGTCCGCTTCATTGCAAGGGATGCTATGCCTCAAGTTTTAGTAAAAAGGATGATATTCCACCGGAGGAGGTTGACAGGATTATAGGAGAAGCAAGGGATCTTGGAATTTATTATATTATTATTTTAGGTGGAGAACCTTTCTTTAATGACTATCTTCTGGACATTTATGAGAAATATGATGATGTAATGTTTACACCATTTACCAGCGGACTTTTTCTTAATGAAAAAATTGCAGATAGACTCAAAAAAAGCGGCAACGTGATACCTATGCTTTCAGTTGAAGGTTTTGAAGAGGATACTGATGCACGTAGAGGAAAGGGAACATACCAAAAGGTATTGAAAGCTATGGATATGCTTCATGAAAGAGGGATACTGTTCGGGGTGTCTTCAGCTGTTACGAGGACTAATATAAATACAGTGCTCAGCGATGAATTTACAGATATGTTAATTAGAAAAGGCTCTAAAATGAGCTGGTACTTTTTATTCATGCCTGTCAATGGGGAAGATGAAGACTTTGACATGATGCTTACAGGAGAACAGAGAGATTATCTTGGAAGGAGAAACAGAGAAATAAGGGCTAATAAACCGTATTTTACTATAGATTTCTTTAATGATGCCCCGTATGTTGGAGGATGCATTGCAGGTAAATACTTTTTCCATGTTAATTCTAAAGAAGATGTTGAACCGTGCATATTTTCACATTTTTCAACTGTTAATTTAAAAGGCAGGCATTTGATAGATGCATTCAGGGATCCATTCTTTAAGAAATTAAGATCTATGCAGCCCTATAATAAAAACATGTTGAGACCATGCAGTATGATAGATAATACCAATGTCATAATAAATGTATGCAAGGAAGTAGGGGCTAAGCCGGACGATGCTGGAGCGGAGAAAATGCTTCATGACCCTGAATTTCACGAAAAGATAACGAAGTCGTCGAAAGAATTTGCACCATATGCTGAAAAAACCTGGCAGGAATTTTTTAAGGGGAGTGGCAATGATAAGTTTGCTAAAGGATAAAATATAAAGGAAAAGCTGCATTGAGTGTACGGCTATTTCCATAATAATAAATACACAATTCCCGAGCTAAGAGGCTCGGGAAAATTTTTTTGTAAAGATGCTTGACATTTTAGTAAGGTACCTGTACAATAATATTTAGTAAGGTACCTTACTAAAATTTTATACTTTAACAGGAGGAAAATAAGATGGATGAAGACAAACAAGATCTATTGTGCTTATTTACACGTATTGAGTGGCTTTTGCACAGATACTACCATTATTACCGTACAGTTCATGGACCAATGGGCAACCCTCATAGAGGTCAAGGAAGGATCTTATCTTTGCTTAAAATGCAGCCTGAGATTACTCAGAAAAAGTTAACGTATCTTTTAGATATGCGCCCTCAATCTGTTGGAGAGTTACTGGCTAAGTTGGAACAAAATGGTTATATCACACGTACAGCCTCAGAGGCTGATCGCAGGAGAATAAATATCAAGCTTACTGAGTCCGGAGCTGAAGTAGTCAACAAAGGGAATCAACAGCCTGAAGATTTCAATGAAATTTTTGATTGTTTGACACAAGAAGAGCAGTATACTTTTAAGGAATATCTTAACCGTATTATTGATTCGCTGGAACAAAAAACGAAAGCTAATCAGAGGGACTCAGATTTTGGAGGTTATAAACGACAGCATAGCTGTGGACATCATCGTAATAAACGGCATGAATATTTTTAACAAGTATAAAAAATAATGATATTGAGCTAAAGCTAGGTGATTTAGGCTATGGAGGGGGATTCGTATATGGAAAAAATAAAGCATCTCGAATACTTTGAGAAAATTATTATAGATAATGGTATTATAATGACTCCTCAACGTAGGGCTATTCTGGATGTTCTCTTTACAAATAGAAAACGACATTTAACAGTTGAAGAAATATGGCATCAAGCCAAAAATATATTTTCACAAATAGGTATTCCAACGGTTTATAGAACTGTAAATCAGTTAGAAAGCATTGGTATTTTATACAAAATAATGGTACAGGGAAACTGTTGTAAGTATCAACTAACTGATCACGAGGAGAAAAATAAGCACAGACATTTTATATGCACTAGATGTGGCAGTATTACTGATATATATTTACCGGAAATGAGTATGACAGAACAACAAATTGAAAACAGGTATCATGTAAAAATTGAAAATCAAAATATTATCTATTACGGTCTATGTACACAATGTATTCAAGTGAGTGAAGAATAATTAAAGAATTAGTTAGCGGGAACGCATTTGATATAATAAGTTTTTCTTATAAACCTGCCAAGTTTTTTTCATCCAAAATAAAGCCTCCCCAAAAATCTAATCTTGTATATTCATTGATCGAAAAGGCAAATTTTTCAAATTAGATATTTCTAAGATGTGAATCACATAATGTAGACACAATTTTCACATTTTATGTACAATTTTCTTAATTATAATTCTCCTATTGTACTAAAGCTGTGCAGCAATTATTTAATTAAAAATTACTAAATATGAGGATACTAATATTTTATAATGAATCAGGGGATAATTTATGAGGGAAATTAATATAAAGAGAAATAGAAAATTCAACAAAAATATAATGTATTACACTTTGATTATGACACTGATAACTTATATTAAGCCTGTACTTGATGAAATTGTTGAACTACTCGCAGAGTAATAAAAAGTAAGAAAAAGCATATTGAAACGGCTAAAGCCAATGGATTGGAGCCATACAGCTATTTTGAATTCTTAAAAGAATGCTTGCTCTGGGATTCATGGGTTAAGTGTTCCTTTAAAAATAACAAACAGCAAAAATAAGACCACTCTAAAAATGAATGGTCTTTATTTTTGTATACCAGATAATTTATTGCTTACATATAAAATCGTAAGAATGAAGGGCATAAAATTTTTATAAGTAGATTATTAAAATATTTGTTTAGATGAGAATCACATTAATTTAACATTATGATGACATTTTATTAACATAATTCCTTATTATAATGTATTTGTAATCAAATTTAAGGAGGAAAAGATAAATGTTAAAAATGAAGTACAAATTAATATCAGCAGCTATGGTTATAGCTCCAATATTAAGCACAGGAGTTGCTACAACAGTAAGTGCTGCTCCAAGGAATTATGGACCTGAGCCAAAACCAATAGTTTACAAGTACTCTTATGGAAGCTTTAAAGCTTCAATGGATAAGCTTGTAGCATCTGGGGTGATAAATTCTTACCAGGAATCAAAGGTGTTGAACATATTCAATACTAACAAATCGATTTTTAAGGATGCACTGGATAATTTAGTAACAGCAGGAATAATAAATAGCGATCAGGAATCGAAGATATTCGTTGCATACTATGATGCATATGATTATGCATATGATTATGTTGCACCGACACCAGCTCCAGCACAGAAAGATAATTCGGGTCATAAAGATATTCCAAAGAACAATGCTGGAGGATTTAATAAAGGTGGAGCACCTAATGTTGCAACTCCAGCACCAGTGGCGCATAAATAAGACAAGCATATAAAAGTTTAAGTTAATTTAATAAAGTACACGCCAATTGAAAAATACATGCTAAATATTTGACGTGTACTTTTTTATAATTATCTCACATGTTCTTATTTTTCCTTAAAATATAAATAAAATAACTAAAAATGGATATATTGTATTAAATTACAGGTTATAAGAAGATTTGCTCTGTTAATTATGAAAATCTAAGAATAAGTGAGTGTGTTAAAGAAATTTAAAGATTACAGAGGGAGGAAAAATTGGGTGCAAAGTTAATTCAAGTACATTTAACAGTAAAACAAACACATACATATATACTATTTCAGGAACTCTTACTGGAATTGTTGACTATAGTCTTGCTGTCACTATAGCAGATAGTCTTAAAGGTAAGGTTAAGGCAGGAGAACTGAATAAGACATTCAGAGCACTTACTCAATCTGAAGCAGATAAACTCAATAAAAAAATAGCATCAGATTCAAGCTATGGAGCTATTAAGGGCAGATTTAATTTTAAAGAAGGCTATTATATAAATGGTAACAGAGTTAATCTTGATCCAAATGTCATGGCATATGATGTAAAGACTGGCACTATAATCTGTAAATATGTTAATGGAACTGCAACTCATGGTAAATTGGTTGATGCAAATAATTATGACAATCTTTCTTATAAATATGTTGCATATAAAGACACTGACAATGATGGAGATGTAGATGTTATTTATTATTCACCCTTTGATCTCAGCGCAGATGAAGATACTGCATCAATTTTAGATGATGATAAATACCTTAACGGGTTAAGTGCAAGGAAGGAAATGGATCCGGCCTATTATTCTTTTGCAAATTCTGTAATTACAGCAGATGGAAAAAATTTGGAATATGATAATCCACTTAAACTTAAATCTGCAGATACTTCGTTTGTATATACTAACAAAAATGGTCAGGATCAAACTTATAAAGGAGATCGTGTTTTGGGGGGTGCCAACCAAGAACGCAGCATTCTTTGGGCTACTAATTATGGAGCTATAAAGGCAAAAAGGATTAATGCAAAAAGTACTTCCACAGGGAACTGGGCAAAAATGTCATATGAGACGGGCCTCACAAATTATAATACTGAAGTTGTTATGCAATGGGGGATGAATGCATTACTTTATGCTACACAGGGTGGTACTGTAATACTTGGAGAAAAAGGCAATAGCACACATCACAGCACACTCTTGGCAACAGGTGATGGTGCTAATGGTGTTATTGCGGCTTGTGGCGGAAAAAATACAGGAAGTAGTGCAGCAAAATCTTCTACATCTAAAGTATATGTTTATAATACAGATTTTAATCTCGAAGGATGGAACAATCATGTAGCCGATTGTGTGTATGGCGGCTATGCACATCTTGAAAATGTTACTGCTTCAACTGGGAAAAAAGGTTCATATTCAGTAGGGCAGGCTTCTTCGCTGGCAAATGATTTCGGCAATGGTGTTGTTGAAGTTAATAATTATACAGCCAAAGTTTATGGGAATCGTTCTGCAGGTGCATATGTTATTGGCAGCGGTGTAATTTCTGCTGATAAATCATCTCTTACTTCATATGCTGATGCTGGTGCTGTTATTGCGAGTGGAGGGACTTATCATATAACAGACAGTCAGATAAAAGGTGTTATTGGAATTAAAAATAGAGGCGGAGGAACAGGTACTTCAGATATTTCTAATTCAACTATTACGGCATTTAGAAATTATAACGGCTATATTACAGGAAATAAAGCAAAGGCAGCTGCGGAAACGTGGAAAAATGCAAGTGGAAGCTATGTACTTATGCAATATATGATGAGCGACCCTGCAATGACTATAGGTAAATTATGTAAAAACTATAATATTACAGGAGCTGCTAAAAAAACATTACTTAATAAACTCAGTAATATTGCTAATAAAATGTATACAGATAGTACACTTCTGCGCAACAGTGTTTTAGACAATACTTACTACAACTATTCTGCTGGATCATATACTGGTTCTACTGACTTTTATTATGTGCCGTATCTGACGGCTGGCAGCAGTTTTGGTGGGAACATAAATTCTGTGTTGGATTTTGAGGCATCAAGTACGACCTTGAATCTTACAAATAATAAATATATAAACAGAAACAAGAATGATTATAATTATCTTATTGCCTCTGAAGCAGGTTCTTCACCAACAGTTAATTTTGTTGATAGCAGTGGAACAATTAACGGTATAATATGGAATGAAGGTAATGTCAGCAGAGCTGTTGAGGGAATGGCAGGTAATAGAAAGTCTTCTTTGAAAGTAAATTTTAAAAATTCCAATTTTGAAGGAAATTTTGCCGATGGTAGTCTGGGGCTATGGGATGGATCTGCAAAGTATACAAATAATGCTGGTATTACTACAAGGCTAAATGGTAACTATTATGGAGCAGCGTCAAATTGGGGAATAACAGCATCATTTGATAAGAACTCTAAATGGAAGGTTACTAATGACAGCTATGTTGGAAAATTGACAATTGCGGATTTAAATAATATTTCTGCTGATAAGCCGGTGACGGTTTATTATAATACTATTGGAACTGGAAGCGATAAAAAATTAACCAATGGAGTAGTATATAATAAAGTAACTTTTATCCATAAGACCAACTAATAAAGAGTTTAACCTTTGTTTAAAAGGAGAATGGGTATGGATTTGTATGAGAATCAAATCTATTCATATGCTGTACAAGATATCTGTATCAAGTATTAAATAGTCTCCATTACATTGATATTCAAGCTTTATGAAATTGGCAAAAATACCTGAACCGATAATCTCCTTATGCGTATTATAGGTTATAATTGGTGAAGATTTTAGTTCCTTATATACTTCAATTGAAGCTTCATTTATTCTAACGTATATTTTAATGGATTTTGTAGACTCCTGAGAATTTGATTGAGTATTTATATATGCCAACTTTTTCAAATTCCCGACATCATCCAGACAGCTGCTTTTTCTCACGTATTCAATCAATTCAACAGTACCATTTTCAAACTCAAGTGCCAGCCCCGAATCTGCCCTATCCACGACAGGAACTAAAAATTTGGTTCTACTGGTGGAGATATTGCTGTCAATATTAAGCTTGAATAGAGCTTTATGCTCAAAATAATTTTGAAATTTATAAGGAGTCAAAAATTGTTTTGATATATCTCCATTGGTATCCTGGACTATCGATATCCTTGAACTGTAGTTTTTAAAATTCCGTGAAATATAAAATCCACCTGAGGCTGCTCTGTTAAATTTACCTGAATAAAGCTTTACCTTATTGAGGCCAAATCGCAAATTATCAACTAAAAATGGCCTGTTCACATTCATGGTTGAAAAATAGCTGTCTATAAATGTATCCTTTAGCACATATTTTTTGTCATTAAAAATAACATAGGGTTTTTCATCTTCAGATGAAGGAAGAGTATATCCTGGATTTTTAGGTACCTGAATCTGCATACTGTAAAGTTCAAGTCCATTTGATAAATTGAAAACTAAAAAATCCTGTAAAAGCGTATCCATGTCATCTTTTTTGCAGTAATATATAAAATTATTAAAAAGATTATTTCCATACCATAGATTTATAGGACTGTTTTCAAAAGAAACTTTATCACTTTCAACATTGCTTTTGATATTTTGTGAAGTAAAATCAATCTTAAGCTTATTTTTTCCATCAAGTACAACTACCCTTGGATTAAAATAAGCAAATATGGTTTCAGCTTCAAATTCATGACCTTTATCCTTAAAATGCAGATGATCTTGGCTTATGATGTTCTTTAAGCTATAAGTATCATTGTTTGATAACAGTTTCGATGTATAATAATTTAGATCCATTAATTGTATATTATACTTTTTGGCCAGATTCTTTTTAACTGTATTTGCTACAGAGTTTATGCTTTCACTGGTACGATAGGGATAACTGGAACTATCAGTACTTCCCGGTTCAACTGTAGCCTGTGTAGTCAATAAAAAAGGCTGTATATTATTTTTAAAACACCACAATATTATATTTTCAATGCTTCTTTTAAAATCACTCTCATAATCTTTAGTGGAAGTCACCCCGAGTCTGTCATTTATTCCAAATCCTATACCTATCATCTTTACATCCGAGTAATTTCCTGCAAATATACTATTTATATTTGAATATGCCCAGCTAGCAGTTTGTCCGGAGAACCCTGCATTATAAATTCTAGCTGTATTTGAACCTGTATATACCCTTACAAGATTTTGTAAATAAGTTGTAAAGGCATGTGGAGGCTGATGATCCTGTCCTATCTCATTTTTCACCCAGGATGTAGTCTCATTTCCATCCACAGTACTGTCTCCCAAAAAAGCTACTGGAAATTTTTCATTATTTTCCCATGATGTCCACGTATCCTGAAAGCTTACTTTTTCTCCACAGCAAATTTTACTTACAGTATATTTATCTGTTTTCATATTTTATCAATTTTAATTTTGAGCTAAGCTCTAAATTATTCATTAGACCATTATTAATATTGTTGACTCCATAGCTCTTTTTTGTCATTGTATTTATCCTCCAATTAAAAATATTACTTGAACTTTATTATATTTAAAGAATGTCAAGTAATTATGTTATTTTCAAATATTAGAATTAGGAACGTGGTTCAGAATTACAAAAAAATGTTCTCTTTTATAATTATATATGATTATAAAAGAGAACTCAGACTGTTTTTATTTTAAACTTAAATTTATGAAGGGTAAACAATTATAATAAAAATTCAATTACTGACTTCAGCATCACCTGAGAAACTTTGATGTACAAATACTCCTAGATTTTTTCCTTCAATAACTTATTTTAAATGAAATTATATTGGGTAATTAACTTTATAAGATGTCAAGATGTTGTTAAGTTTATGTGAGACTTTTTAACTTATATTTAGTTTAAATTTTATTCATAATTTGGTGGTAATTGTTTACAACAAAAATAGTTTGTTAATTGATATAACATGAAGGCGTAATAAATTAATTATATAATAATGGGTAAAAAATGTTATATGCACAGATACTGATAATATAGATCTTAGTTTGTATTTTATTTCTAACATATATCTTTTCCACCTAAAATTTAGCTCTAAGTAAATTAAAGCAAAAATTATGTCTGTAAGATGTCAAAAAAGTAGTGTTAAATTTATGTTAGGTTCTATATCACATAAAAATCACACAATTTCTACATATTAGACATAGATTTAATAGTTATTATTGAAATAAATCCAAAACAAATAAATATTAAATTTAGGAGGTAAGGAAAATGTTAAAAATGAAGTATAGGTTAATTTCAGCTATAATGGTTTTAGCACCATTGGTAAGTACAGGAGTTACCACGACGGTTCAGGCTAAGCCTGCTAATACAAAATCAGGAATAGTTTATAAAACCAAATACTCTTATGGAAATTTTAAAGCTCAACTTGATAAACTGGTAAAAGCAAGAATTATAAATAATTACCAGGAGTCGAAAATATTGAATGTGTTTAAATCTCAGGGAGATTTTAAAACTGGATTAGACAGGTTGGTAGCAGCTCATATTATAAACAGTTCACAGGAATCAAAAGTGATAGGAATCTTTAACGGTTCAGCTGCTAATGTGAAATCAACTCCTGCAAAGCAAGTGCATGTCAAATAAGTTGATATAGATACAAAATAATATTTACAGAAAAATAGAGGACAAGTAGTTAGTATATAATTAAAATTTCAGATAAATCTATAAATAGAAAGTATTTTATTTATAGATTTATCTATATCAGTAATTAGTTTATAAAAAGTGAGAGGAGAGAGTATAGCTTTTCTCTAACTTTTTATAGATTAATTAAAATTGTGATTTCCACTTGATATTAAAATATCAAGTAAATAAAAATTTGATAATAAATTTCTATTTATCATCATTATCAAAAATACTTTAGTTTGGATTGAGGTGATAAAATTGGCTAAAAGAATATATTTAGTTGAGGATGAAAATAGCTTAAGAATTTTATTACAAAAGTATCTTAAAAATGAAGGATATGATGTAACTACTTTTTCAAATGGTAGTTGTGCAAAGGAAAAAGTACCTGATACACCGGATCTTTGGATATTGGATATAATGCTTCCAGATATAAGTGGTTATGAGCTTATTAAGTGCATAAAGGCAAACAATAAAAATACTCCTGTCATATTTATGTCAGCAAGGAATGAAGAATTTGACAGGGTTGTGGGCTTAGAGCTGGGAAGTGATGATTATTTGTCTAAACCGTTTTTACCAAGAGAATTGGTTATAAGAACTAATAGGCTTCTAAATAGGGTGGTAATCAGTAAAGATAACAGTCCAAAAGATATAATTTTAAAAGTGGGGAGCTACTTTATCAATAAAAATCAAAGAACTGTTTCATTTGAAAATCAAGATATTCAGCTTACAAATAGAGAATTTGAATTGTTAAATTACCTTGCTGAAAATAAGAATAATCTAATATCCAGAGAGCAAATTTTAACAAGTGTATGGGGTATTGATTATTTTGGATCTGATAGGGTAGTGGATGATACTATAAGAAGGCTCAGAAAAAAAGTTAGCGAATTAACTATAGAAACAGTATATGGATATGGATATAAGCTAGTTGATAATGTATGAAGATATTTAAGATAAAATCATTGATGATGAGGATATGGATAACTTTCACAACTACCAGTATTATCATAATATTGTGCATTTCACTTTTATACCTATTTAACTTTAAAACGTTTGATGAGAATATTCATATGAAAGATATGAAAGTAGTTCATGAAATGTTACTCAAAAGTAATAATTTTAAGGAGCCCGTTAGATTTGATAAACTAAGAAATCTTAAAATGGTTAAAAGTTTTGTAGTTAATATAAATAACAGAAATGAAATAACCTATTTGAATAATCTTCCTAATAATATGCCACCTTTGCGTCAAGAAGTTAAAAACGGAAAGAATAAAGCTATTCCTACATATAAAGAAAATGGAAATCAAAGAAAAACTGTAGAACCTCGAGATAATGAAAGGCCTGAAAATAATAAAGATGTACAGTGGATGGTAAGTTATACGAAGCATTTAAAGATTGAAAAGGAATTTAAATCGTACCATAATAATAAAAAGTATTTGATTATTATGAGTCCAATAAAAAACAGCCATAAGGAAAAATTATGTTTAGTAACGTATATGCCGTATTTTACAGATAATAGATTTTTATACTATGCTATTGTTATAGGATTTATATTTATTGTCATAGCTTTTTTTACTTCAAAATTTGTTGCAGTATATATATCAAAACCCCTTAAAAAATTAGAAAACTATACAAAAGAAATAGCAGACAAGAATTGGGTTGAACCTATTAAAATTAGCAGTGATGATGAAATTGGCAAACTTGCCAGGTCAATGAATATCATGCAGAAGAAACTAAAATATGCCGATGAAAACGAGAAGATATTTCTCCAAAGTATATNATTGGCAAACTTGCCAGGTCAATGAATATCATGCAGAAGAAACTAAAATATGCCGATGAAAACGAGAAGATATTTCTCCAAAGTATATCCCACAGTTTAAAAACAACAGTCATGGTTATTATGAGCCATGCCCAGGCAATTATAGATGGTGTTTATATAGATTCTCCTGAAAGAACAGCAGAAATAATAAAGGATGAGTCAATTGGACTTGAGAAAAAGGTAAAACAGATACTCTATCTCAACACGTTGGAATATACATTGGAGAATAACCTTGAGAGTGAAAAGAATAAAAGCATGGATTTGA
>NZ_JBHMIY010000049.1:0-14873 GCF_042436595.1 Clostridium sp. MT-14 | reverse complement strand
GGTTTCGTCCTTTCAAACTTCTCTTTTGACATTATTCTTCCTCCTAACAAATAACATATTAATTAAATTAACTATTTCTCTCTCCTGTAATTTTCTCTTGAATACTCTTTGGTACTTCTTCATAATGATCAAATGTCATAGTATAGACACCTCTACCCTGTGTTCTTGATCTAAGTGAAGTAGCATATCCAAACATTTCAGAAAGCGGAACAAAAGATTTTATAATTTCAGCCCCTGCTCTAGGAGTCATACCTTCAATTCTTCCCCTTCTGGAATTTATATCACCCATTACATCTCCCATATATTCTTCTGGAACTGTAACTTCAACTCTCATCATTGGTTCAAGCAAAACCGGATCTGCTTTATTCATAGCATTCTTAAATGCCATAGATGCAGCAATCTTAAAGGCCATTTCTGAGGAATCCACATCATGATATGAACCATCATACAACTTAACTTTAAAGTTTATAACAGGATATCCTGCAATTACACCACTTTCTGCAGCCTCTTGAATTCCGTTGTCAATTGGCGCAATATATTCCTTTGGAATAGTTCCTCCCACAATGGCATTTTCAAATGCATATCCTTCCTCTGAAGGCGACATCTCTATCCAGCAATGACCATATTGACCATGTCCCCCTGATTGTCTTATGAATTTACCTTCTGCCTTAACTGTTTTTTTAATAGTTTCCTTATATGCAACCTGAGGTTTACCTACATTACAATCCACTTTAAATTCTCTCTGCAGCCTATCCACAATTATCTCCAAGTGAAGTTCTCCCATACCTGCTATAATGGTCTGACCCGTTTCTTGATCTGTATAAGTCTTAAATGTCGGATCCTCTTCTGCAAGTTTTGCAAGAGCTATTCCCATTTTTTCCTGACCAGCTTTGGTCTTAGGTTCTATTGCCACATCTATAACTGGATCAGGAAACTCCATACTTTCAAGTACAATTGGATTATCTTCATCACAGAGAGTATTACCTGTAGTAGTATCCTTCAGTCCTACTATAGCTCCAAGATCTCCTGCCCGGAGTTCATCAACTTCCTGTCTATGATTAGAATGCATTTTTACAAGTCTCGCAATTCTTTCTTTTTTACCTTTTGTAGAATTATATACATAAGTACCACTTTTCATAATTCCTGAATAAACTCTCGTAAAGGCCAATCTTCCTACAAATGGATCTGTAGCAATTTTAAATGCAAGTGCAGACAACGGCTCATTGTCATCAGCTTTTCTCTCAATTTCCTCACCGCTTTCAGGATCATTTCCTTTTACAGGTGGTATATCAAGAGGTGATGGCATAAAATCAACTACTGCATCTATCATTGGCTGTACACCTTTATTTTTATATGATGATCCACATAAAACTGGTACCAGTTCATTTGCAATAACACCTTTTCTAATCCCAGCTATCAACTCTTCATTTGTCAATTCCTCTCCATCTAAATATTTCATCATCAGATCTTCGTCGAGCTCAGCCACTGCTTCAATCAATTGGGTCCTATACTCTTCTGCCTTATCTTTCAATTCATCAGGTATAGCAACTTCATCCATTACTGTTCCCAAATCATCTTCATATATTATTGCCTCATTTTTTATAAGATCTACTATACCTTTAAATTCATCTTCTGCACCTATTGGAATTTGAACAGGTACTGCATTACAATGGAGTCTATCCCTCAAAGTGTTTATACACATATAAAAATCTGCACCTATTGAATCCATCTTATTTACGTAAACTAATCTTGGTACTCCATAATTATCTGCCTGTCTCCAGACAGTTTCTGTCTGTGGTTCAACTCCGCTCTTAGCGTCTAAAACAGTAACTGCACCGTCAAGTACTCTAAGTGATCTCTCAACTTCTACAGTAAAATCCACGTGCCCTGGTGTATCTATTATATTTATTGCATATCCTTTCCATTTACAAAAAGTAGCCGCTGAAGTTATAGTTATTCCTCTTTCTTGCTCTTGTGCCATCCAATCCATAGTCGCTTCGCCATCATGTACTTCGCCTATTTTATGAGTTCTTCCTGTATAGAAAAGTATACGCTCCGTAGTAGTAGTTTTTCCAGCATCTATGTGTGCCATTATTCCTATGTTACGGAATTTCTCTAGCGGATATTCTCTTCCCACTTAATTTTCCTCCTCGCAAGTGTAAATTTAAAATTCTATAAAACTGCTTTAGTAAAAATACCAAAACAGTTTTTTATATTAATATCTATAATGTGCAAAAGCCTTATTGGCTTCAGCCATTTTATGAGTATCTTCCCTCTTCTTAACGGCTGCACCTGTATTGTTCGCTGCATCCATCAATTCTGAAGCAAGTCTTTCTCTCATATATTTTTCTCCTCGTTTTCTTGATGCTATAAGCAGCCATCTTATCCCCAAAGTCTGCCTTCTCTCCGGTCTAACTTCTATTGGGACCTGATATGTTGCACCACCAATTCTTCTTGCTTTTACCTCTAGAAGAGGCATTATATTGTTCATGGCTGCCTCAAAAACTTCCATAGGTTCCTTATTGGTTTTTTTAGCAATTATGTCAAAGGCACTATAGCATATCTTTTGAGCTACCCCTTTTTTACCATTTTCCATTATATTATTTATTAACTTTGTAATAACCTTACTATTGTATACTGGATCTGGTAATACATCCCTTTTTCCTATATGTCCTTTTCTTGCCACTTTTCTTCCCTCCTTAACAATTAAAATTTAAGTTCATCGGTACTCGACTATAAATAGCCGTAAAGTGCTTTGTACTTCTGCAAAATTTCATAAAATATATATAAACGCTGAAGACATTGCACTAACTCCATCAACTTAATTTATTGAAATTATTTTTGTTTTGGTTTTTTAGCACCGTATTTTGATCTTGCCTGCAATCTGTCAGTAACTCCTGCTGAATCCAGTGTTCCTCTAACTATGTGATATCTAACACCTGGAAGATCTTTAACTCTTCCTCCTCTTATGAGTACAACACTGTGTTCTTGTAAGTTATGTCCTATACCTGGTATATATGCACTTACCTCATAACCATTTACCAGTCTAACCCTTGCAACTTTTCTAAGTGCAGAATTTGGCTTCTTAGGAGTGGTAGTTTTTACTACTGTACAAACTCCTCTTTTCTGTGGACATTCTTTTAATGCTGGTGCTGTTGATTTTGTGCTTATTGTCTTTCTGCCTTTTCTAACTAATTGGCTTATTGTTGGCATGTTTACACCTCCTTCTAAAAATAGATAAATTATTAATAAAGTCACAATTTATATTAATTACTATTGAAAGCTTTTTTATACTATAAAATTAATCCTTTAATATAGCTGCTGTAGCGGCACCTACATCTATGCCACACATTTTTCCTAATTTTTTCATGGTGTCTACATAAATTACTTCCTGGGAATTATCATCAATTAATACTTTTACTGACTGTATAAGTTTATCATCAGCATCTTTAGCTATATATACAGTTTTAGCTTTATTATTTTTTATAGCTTTAACTGTCTGCTTTACACCAACAACTTTATTTCCTGCAAGCCTGTAAATCATTATTTCCATTCCCTCCTAATAATAATTTGAGGGACAAGGTATGTTAAAACCTTGTCTCTTTAAAAACATACAGATGTATTTTATCATTTTAGTATTATTATGTCAATAATTATCAAGCTTCTTGTTGATTCTCTAATTTTTGATCCGCAGATTCATTTTCAGTATTGATTTTTATAGATCTATACCTAGTCATTCCAGTTCCCGCAGGTATAAGTTTACCTATAATTACATTTTCCTTCAATCCTAAAAGCGGATCCGTCTTACCTTTTATAGCTGCATCTGTAAGGACTCTTGTAGTTTCCTGGAATGAAGCCGCCGAAAGAAATGATTCTGTTGCCAAAGCCGCTTTGGTTATACCCAAAAGTGCTACCCTTCCCTGAGCAGGCTTTCCACCATTTGCTTCAACTTTAGCATTTTCATCTTCAAAATCAAACATATCAATCATAGTTCCAGGCAATAATTCTGTATCTCCCGAATCTTCTATCTTAATCTTTCTTGTCATTTGCCTTATCACCACTTCAAGATGTTTATCATTTATGTCAACGCCCTGTAGTCTATAAACTTTTTGGACTTCTGACAGAAGATAATTTTTAACGCCCTGAACTCCTTTTATTCTCAATATATCATGAGGATTCACAGACCCTTCTGTTATTTCATCGCCAGCACTTATTACATCGCCATTTGACACTTTAAGTCTCGATCCAAATGGTATATCATAGACTACTTCTTCTCCTGTACTCGTAATTACAGATACACTTCTCTTCTTTTTCGTTTCTTCCATCTTTACAGTTCCTGAAACCTCGCTTACTATTGCCAAACCTTTTGGTTTCCTAGCTTCAAATAATTCTTCAACCCTTGGAAGACCTTGAGTTATATCAGATCCAGCAACTCCACCAGTGTGGAAAGTTCTCATTGTAAGCTGTGTACCAGGTTCTCCTATACTCTGTGCCGCTATTATCCCCACTGATTCTCCAATATCAATTTTCTTGGCTGTAGCCATATTCATACCATAACACTTAGCACATACTCCATGTCGAGATCTGCAAGTAAATACGGATCTGATTTTTACTCTCTTTATACCCGCATCTTCTATTTTATGTGCCATTTCGGAATCCATGTAAGTGTTTCTTGATACCAACACATCGCCTGTTTTTGGATCCTTAATATCTTCTGCAGAATACCTTCCTGTAAGCCTTTCTGACAAACTCTCTATGACTTCATTTCCCTCTTTTATTTCTGTTATATCATAGCCTTCATGAGTACCACAATCTTCCTCTCTTACTATAACATCCTGACTCACATCTACGAGCCTTCTAGTAAGATATCCTGAATCTGCCGTCTTTAGAGCAGTATCTGCATTACCTTTTCTTGCACCATGGGTGGATATAAAATATTCAAGTACATCCAATCCTTCCCTGAAAGAGGATCTTATTGGAAGTTCTATTATCTTCCCCGAAGGATTTGCCATAAGTCCTCTCATACCTGCAAGCTGCTTAATCTGACTCTTAGATCCTCTTGCCCCTGAATCAGCCATCATAAATATCGGGTTAAATTTATCCAGATTATCCATCAGCGCATCAGCTACATCTTCCGTGGTTTTAGTCCATTTCTCTATTACTCTCTGATATCTCTCTTCTTCAGATATAAATCCTCTTCTGTACATTTTTTCTATCTTATCAACAGCCTGATCCGATTCATCCAGAAGTCTCTTTTTAGCATCAGGAACCACCATATCTGAAGTGGAAACAGTAATACCACTTATAGTTGAATAATGGTACCCTCTGGCTTTTATCTTATCGAGCATTATAGATGTCTGAGTAGCTCCATGTTTCATATAACATTTATTTATTATTTTACCTAGGTTTTTCTTAGCTACAAGAAAATCAATTTCTAATTTAAATTCATTTCCAGGTATACTTCTATCTACAAATCCTAAATCCTGCGGTATAGATTCATTAAATATTATTTTTCCAGGAGTAGTATCAATTATCCCACTAAAGTATTTTCCATCTTTAACTTTTTTCATCTTTACCTTTATCTTGGCATTAATGTCTATTTGCCTTAACTCATACGCCATTATCGCTTCTTCAGGTGAGCAGAACATCCTGCCTTCTCCCACAGCGCCATCTTTTTCCGCTGTTAGATAGTAGGATCCAAGTACCATATCCTGTGTAGGAACTACTACTGGTTTCCCATCTGAAGGTTTTAATATATTATGGGCAGCCAACATTAAAAATCTGGCTTCGGCTTGGGCTTCAACTGAAAGTGGGACATGTACTGCCATTTGATCACCATCAAAATCCGCATTGTATGCTGTACAAGCAAGTGGATGAAGTTTTATAGCTCTACCTTCTACAAGTACAGGTTGAAAGGCCTGAATTCCTAATCTATGGAGGGTTGGAGCACGATTTAAAAGTACTGGATGATCTGATATTACCTCTTCTAATACATCCCATACTTGAGTCTGAACTCTTTCCACCATCCTCTTAGCACTTTTAATATTATGGGCTAAACCACTTGCAACTAACTTTTTCATCACAAATGGTTTAAATAGTTCTAAAGCCATTTCCTTAGGCAACCCACATTGATACATTTTGAGCTCAGGTCCAACTACTATAACAGAACGTCCAGAATAATCCACACGTTTGCCAAGTAAATTCTGTCTAAATCTTCCCTGTTTTCCTTTAAGCATATCAGACAATGATTTTAATGGTCTGTTACCCGGTCCTGTCACTGGCCTTCCTCTTCTTCCATTATCTATAAGAGCATCCACTGCTTCCTGAAGCATTCTCTTTTCATTTCTTACTATTATATCCGGTGCTCCTAAATCCAATAATTTTTTGAGCCTATTATTTCTATTTATAACTCTTCTATAAAGATCATTTAAATCCGATGTGGCAAATCTTCCTCCATCTAACTGTACCATAGGTCTCAAATCCGGTGGTATTACAGGTATAACATCTATAATCATCCAATCTGGCTTATTGCCTGATTTCTTAAAAGATTCAACTACCTCAAGCCTTCTTATTATCCTTACCTTTTTTTGACCTGTGCTGTTTTTCAAATCTTCCTTTAATCCTGCAGATAGTTCATCAAGGTTTATTTCTTCCAGAAGCTTTTTGATAGATTCTGCTCCCATACCTGCAACAAAATTTTGTTCTCCATACTTATCTACGGCTTCCCTGTATTCTTTTTCTGTAAGGAGCTGTTTTTTTAAAAGCTGAGTTGCTTTTGGCTCTAAAACTACATATGATGCAAAATACAATACTTTTTCTAATGCTCTTGGTGACATATCCAAAATGAGTCCCATACGGGATGGTATTCCCTTAAAATACCATATATGCGATACTGGAGCCGCAAGTTCTATATGACCCATTCTTTCACGTCTAACTTTTGCCTTAGTTACCTCAACACCACATCTGTCACAAACTATGCCTTTGTATCTGATTCTCTTATATTTACCACAATGACATTCCCAGTCCTTAGTTGGTCCAAAAATTCTTTCACAAAACAAACCATCCCTCTCAGGCTTTAATGTCCTGTAATTTATTGTCTCAGGCTTTTTTACTTCACCTCTTGACCACTCTCTTATTTTCTCCGGTGAAGCTAAACCTATCTGTAGTGCATCAAAATTATTTAATTCAAACAAGGGTACATCCTCCCTTCCTAATGTTCATCATTAAAATCATCTATTCCCAGATCATCTAAATTCAAATCCTCATAATTCAAATCCAAGCCTTCGTCAGTGTCATTATTGGCATCCTCATCGTTGTTCTTCTCATCATTATCATCGTTCTCATTACCGTCGTTCTCATTACCGTGATCCTCTTGACTCTTTCTGTTGTAATTATCTTGAGACGATGCTGCAAAATCTTCATTTCCCTCTATATTAACATCCAAACTTTCCATTTCATCATCTACAGATTCTTTAAGTTTGATTTCCTCATTGTCATCATTTAATACTTTCACATCCAAGCATAGAGCCTGTAATTCTTTTATAAGTACTTTAAAGGATTCTGGTACACCAGGTTCTGGTATATTTTCACCCTTTACAATAGCTTCATAAGTTTTAACTCTTCCAACTACATCATCAGACTTAACTGTCAGTATTTCCTGAAGAGTATGTGCTGCACCGTATGCTTCCAAAGCCCATACTTCCATTTCTCCAAATCTCTGTCCTCCAAATTGCGCTTTACCGCCTAAAGGCTGCTGAGTTACAAGAGAATATGGTCCTGTGGATCTTGCATGAATCTTGTCATCAACTAAATGTGCCAATTTTAGAATGTACATATATCCTATGGTTATAGGCCGATTAAATGGTTCCCCTGTTCTACCGTCATATAATATTGTCTTCCCATCTTCTCTATAACCTGCTTTCTTGAGGCAGGCTATTATATCTTCTTCTCTTGCCCCATCAAAAACTGGTGTTGCTATATGCCACCCTAACTCACTGGCAGCCAACCCAAGATGGACTTCAAGCACCTGACCTATATTCATACGAGAAGGTACTCCAAGTGGATTTAAGCATATCTGCAAAGGTCTACCATCTGGTAAAAAAGGCATATCTTCCTCCGGCAGCACCCTGGATATAACACCTTTATTACCATGTCTACCTGCCATTTTATCTCCAACAGATATTTTACGTTTCTGAGCTATATAACATCTAACAAGCTTATTGACCCCCGGTGAAAGCTCATCTCCATTTTCTCTTGTAAATACTTTCACATCTACAATTATACCTGATTCACCATGAGGTACTCTAAGAGAAGTATCTCTTACTTCTCTGGCTTTCTCTCCAAATATAGCTCTCAAAAGCCTTTCTTCTGCCGTAAGTTCGGTTTCACCCTTAGGAGTTACTTTCCCCACTAGTATATCTCCGGCTCTCACTTCAGCACCTATTCTTATAATTCCTCTTTCATCTATGTCTTTTAATGCATCTTCTCCTACATTTGGTATATCTCTGGTAATTTCTTCAGGCCCAAGTTTTGTATCCCTGGCTTCAGATTCATATTCTTCAATATGGATTGAAGTAAATACATCTTTTTTTACCAATTCTTCAGATATAAGCATGGCATCTTCGTAATTATATCCTTCCCAGGTAGTAAAACCCATTCTGATATTTTTACCAAGAGCTATTTCGCCTAGATCCGTGGATGGTCCATCCGCTAGAACTGTTCCCTTTTGAACAATTTCACCATTTTCAACTATAGGTCTCTGATTTATACATGTGCCCTGATTAGATCTTTGGAATTTGAGAAGTCTATAAATGTCTGTTCCTCCATCAGAATCCCTTTTTACCCTTATTTCATTGGCACATACATAAGAAACTACACCTGAATTTTTTGCTTTTGGAAGTACTCCTGAATCCACAGCTGCTTTATATTCAATACCTGTTCCCACAATGGGTGCCTGAGGTTTCAAAAGAGGTACCGCCTGTCTTTGCATGTTGGATCCCATAAGCGCACGGCTTGCATCATCATTTTCAAGAAATGGTATCATAGCAGTTGCAACTGAAACCAACTGTCTTGGAGATACATCCATATAATCAACATCTTCCGCTGGTACTACAATAACATCTTCCTTATCCCTAACCGTAATTCTGTTATCTATAAAACTGCCGTCCTCTTCTATAGGTTCATTCGCCCGTCCTATCAAATACTGATCTTCTTCATCTGCTGTCATATATACAATTTCATTGGTAACTCTTTTATTTTTTTTGTCTACTTTCCTATAAGGAGTTTCTATAAAACCATATTCATTAACTTTTGCATAAGATGCAAGAGAATTAATAAGTCCTATATTTGGGCCTTCTGGTGTCTCTATTGGACACATTCTTCCATAATGTGAATGGTGAACATCCCTCACCTCAAAGCCAGCTCTCTCTCTGGAAAGTCCCCCGGGTCCCAATGCTGATAATCTTCTTTTATGAGTAAGTTCTGAAAGTGGATTAGTCTGATCCATGAATTGAGAAAGCTGAGAGCTTCCAAAAAATTCTTTTATAGCTGCCGATACAGGCCTTATATTTATTAAAGCCTGAGGTGTTATAACCTCCTGATCCTGTATGGTCATTCTTTCTTTAACTACTCTCTCCATTCTTGAAAGACCTATTCTAAATTGATTTTGAAGTAATTCTCCTACTGATCTAAGTCTCCTATTCCCAAGATGATCTATATCATCGACATTGCCAATGCCATAAGTCAATCCTAACTCATAACTGACCGTAGCATAAATGTCATCTTTAATTATATGTTTGGGAATTAAATCATGAATATGCTTTGATATCTGTTCCTTTACGCTATCTTCATCACTGTAATTATCCAAAATTTCCTTTAATGTAGGATAATGTACACTTTCTTTTATGTTTAAATCATCTATGTTAAAATTAACAAAATTACGTATGTCTACAAAATGATTGCCTATCACTCTAAGAATTATATCCTCAACTTGAATATCTACTATATTTACTCCGCATTGTTGAATCTCTATAGCTTTTTCTCTACTTATTCTTTCGCCTTTTTGTACAAATATCTCACCAGTCTGTGGGTTTACCACATCTTGCGCTGATATTTGATTAGTTATTCTAATATAAAGTGCTAATTTTTTATTAAATTTATATCTTCCCACTCTGGAAAGATCATATCTTTTAGGATCAAAAAATAAGGATTCAATAAGTGACTGAGCACTATCCACTGTAGGTGGTTCTCCTGGCCTAAGTCTCTTATATATTTCAAGCAATGCTTCTTCATGTGTCTTAGTATTATCCTTTTCGATTGTAGCTTTTAATCTTTCATCCTCTCCAAAGAAATTAGTGATTTCTGCATCCGTACTATATCCCATAGCTCTCACAAGAATAGTTATAGGTAATTTTCTGGTTTTATCTATCCTCACATATATTATGTTATTAGAATCAGTTTCATATTCTAACCAAGCTCCTCTATTGGGTATTACCGTTGAAGAAAAAAGATTTTTACCCGTTTTATCAACAGATACATCATAATATACACCTGGAGATCTTACAAGCTGACTGACTATAACTCTCTCCGCTCCATTAATTATAAAAGTTCCTTGTTCTGTCATCAGAGGGAAGTCTCCCATAAAAACTTCCTGTTCTTTAACTTCACCGGTTTCCTTATTAAGTAATCTTACTTTCACCTTTAAAGGTGCTGCATAAGTTGCATCTCTCTCTTTGCACTCTTCTACAGAATATTTGATATTATCCATATCTAATTTATATCCCACAAACTCTAAATTAAGGTTTGCAGTATAGTCTTGAATAGGATTAATATCATCGAATACTTCTTGTAAGCCTTCTTTCAAAAACCAATTGTAAGAATCTAACTGTACCTCAATTAAATTAGGCATATGCCCTATTTCTTTAAGTCTGGAAAAGCTCATTCTTGTTCTTTTACCAACCTGGACAGGATGTACCATTGATTTTCACCCCTTGTATAAACTAAAAATAACCAAAAACATTCATTTAATTCGTATATGTATGTTTATGGACTTATTATTGCCATCAAACTATTATAACCTTTTTTTTGTAATTAATTCAAATTATTCTATATATAATACATTTTACATTAATTCTGCAACTAATCAATGCAATTTATCATGTTACCATAATACATATAATTTGTCAATAATAAATTTTCATAATTTCACAAAAATATTCTTGAAACAATAAAGAGGCACTTTAAACTAAAGTACCTCTTTATGTGAGTATCTTGAATTTCTACTTTAACTCTATCTCAGCTCCGATTTCTTCAAACTTAGCTTTTAAAGCATCAGCATCCTCTTTACTTACTCCTTCTTTTATTGGTTTAGGAGCACTATCAACTAAACCTTTTGCATCCTTTAATCCCAATCCTGTTACTTCTCTAACTGCCTTTATAACTTTTATTTTTTCTTGTCCTACTGCTTTAAGTATCACATCAAATTCAGTTTTTTCCTCTGCCGAATCTGCAGCACCTGCTGCACCACCTGCACCTGCTACCGCCACTGGAGCTGCTGCACTTACTCCAAACTCCTCTTCACATGCTTTTACTAATTCATTTAATTCTAAAACACTCATCTCTTTTATAGCTTGAATGATCTCTTCTTTACTCATTAATGAACACCTCCAAAATTTCTTTAAATTAATCTTCCTGTGATTTCTGTTTTTCTGAAATTGCATTTAATAAATATACAAAATTTGATAATGGAGCCTTGAAACTTCCAAGTAATTTTGCAATAAGAACATCTTTAGGTGGTATCGTAGCAAGTTGTTTAACTTTATCTATATCAAATATTTCTCCTTGAACAACTCCACCTTTTAGCTCCAACATCTTATGATCTTTTGAAAAATCGTTGAGAATTCTTGCCGGTGCAGCCGGATCATCATATCCAAATGCTGTCGATACTGGCCCTGAAAAAATATTTTCTACTTCATCAAATCCCAATTCTTTCGCAGCTAACTTAGCCAGTGTGTTTTTAAAAACTTTATATTCCACACCTGCTTCTCTCAAATTTTTTCTGAGTTTTGTATCTTCTTCTACAGTGAGCCCCTGGTATTTAGCAAATATTATACTCTGAGCTTTCCTCATCTTTTCTTCAATTTCTTTAACTTTAGCTTCCTTTAATTCTCTATTTTTTCCCACTGTGTATCCACACCTCCTCACAGTTTAACTTCATAACGCATAAATAAAAGCCTCCCCTTAGACACAGAGAGACCAAATAACTCTATATTGGAATCCTGAATAGGTCGGGCTTCCCGTTATGCTTTTGCACCTATCGTCTACGGAGTATTTACTTATTAAACTGTTAGTATTATATACGAATTGATTATTTAAGTCAATATTTTTATTCAAGGACCTTTGCAGAATTTATTTTTATTCCGGGACCCATGGTACTTGATAATACTACAGACTTTAAATATTGTCCTTTAGCTGCTGCAGGTTTTGCTTTTACTACAGCTTCCATTAACGTATGAAAATTTTCCAATAATTTTTGCGGTTCAAAAGAACTCTTTCCTATAGGAACATGAATTATAGAAGTTTTATCAACTCTATACTCAACCTTACCTGCTTTAATTTCCTCTATTGCTTTCACAACATCGAATGTAACCGTACCGGATTTTGGATTTGGCATTAATCCTTTAGGTCCAAGTATTCTACCTAATCTACCTACAATTCCCATCATATCAGGTGTAGCTACAACTACATCAAAATCAAACCAATTTTCATTTTGGATCTTCTGAACATACTCATTTGATCCAACATAATCAGCTCCCGCATTTTGAGCTTCTTCAACTTTGGCGCCTTTAGCAAATACCAATACTCGAACTTTTTTACCAGTTCCATGAGGTAAAACTACTGCTCCTCTAACCTGCTGATCTGCATGTCTCGGATCTACCCCAAGCTTTAAGGCCAATTCTATAGTTTCATCAAATTTCGCCTTAGATGTCTTTACAGCAAGTTCAATAGCTTCTGATGGCGCATACAATGCACTTTTGTCAATAAGTTTAACGCTTTCTTTATATTTTTTTCCCATTTCAAATCCTCCTTAGTGGTATTAACGGCATATCTTGCCTCCCACATATTTAAGTCGCCTATTCTTCTACAGTTATTCCCATACTTCTTGCAGTACCTGCTATCATTTTCATAGCAGTCTCAATGGAACCAGCATTCAAATCCGGCATTTTTGTTTCAGCAATCTGCTTAAGCTGTTCTTTAGTTACCTTTGCAACTTTAGTCTTATTAGGAACTCCAGAACCACTTTCTATTCCTACTGCTTTCTTAAGTAATACTGCTGCTGGTGGAGTCTTTAGTATAAAGCTGAAAGATCTATCCTGATATACAGTAATTACCACTGGAATTATCAATCCTGCTTGACTTGCAGTCTTGGCATTAAATTCCTTGCAGAAGCCCATAATATTTACACCATGCTGTCCAAGTGCTGGTCCAACTGGTGGGGCTGGTGTTGCTTTACCTGCAGGAAGCTGAAGTTTTATCATTCCTACCACTTTTTTAGCCATAAATATACACCTCCTATTATGATTATACGAAAATAATATTTCCGCCTATTTAAAACTTTTACCTTTATAACTTTATTCTATTTTTTCTATTTGATTAAAATCAAGCTCAACAGGGGTCTCCCTGCCAAACATATTGACTAAAGCTTTAATTTTTTTCTTTTCAGTATTTATTTCTTGGATAACAGCTAAAAAATTCTCAAGCGGTCCGGATTTTACCTTTACATTTTCACCTATTGATACATCTATATTTACGGGTTTTTCATTGATTCCCATATCCTTTACCTCTTCATCAGTAAGTGGAACAGGCTTAGAACCAGGGCCAACAAAACCTGTGACTCCTCTAGTATTTCTAACTATATACCAAGAATCATCAGTCATTACCATATGTATTAAAACATATCCCGGGAATACTTTTTTTAATGTTATTTTCTTTTTGCCATCTTTGATCTCAACTTGTTCTTCCATAGGTACTTGAACATCATCTATCCAATCATATAGTTCTCTATTTTCTATAGTTTTCTCAAGATTAGCTTTAACTTTATTTTCATAACCAGAATATGTATGAACCACATACCATTTAGCTTTATCTGCCATAATTCTAGGGACAATACTTAGTCCCTGCCTCCTTTTTTTATTCTTATTTCAAAATGTTTTTAGCTAAGGAATTAAATCCGAAATCTATTATCCCGACAATTATTACATAAATACTACAAAATACTATAACCGATATTGTAACCTTTTTTAAATCTTCTTTAGAGGGCCATGTTATTCTTTTAAATTCAGCTACCAATCCCTTAAAAAAATTAAAGAATCCGCCTTCAGGTGTGACCTGTTTTTTAACTTTTTTTGCATCATCGTGCGCAGCCATTTTATTCACATCCTCAAATATTTTAATATATGCCTCTCTATCTACCTAGTTTCCTTGTGAACTGTATGTTTACGACAAAATGGACAATACTTTTTCATCTCTAGCCTATCTGGATCATTTTTTTTATTTTTAGTTGTATTATAATTCCTCTGTTTACAATCCGTACATGCCAGTGTTACTTTTACTCTCACTACTTTCACACCTCCTGGTATATAATTCAAGTATATAATCATTTAAAAACTTACACTCTTAAATTATGCATTACTTATTTACTTTATCACAACTTAATTTTTATGTCAATTATATTAAAAACCCATTAAACAAAACCTTTAATAACATCGTAGATAAAAGGTAAAAATTCATTATTTCCAAAAGGACTAGGTCGAGATACCCAGTCCTTAAAAATTACTCAACTATTTTAGTTACGACACCAGAACCAACTGTTCTTC
>NZ_JBHMIY010000048.1:0-19975 GCF_042436595.1 Clostridium sp. MT-14 | reverse complement strand
CTGCCTGCTCTTCTTTAAGACAGCTTTTATAGTATATCATCTGTATTTACCCTTGTCAACAACTTTTTTAAATTTTTATTTATAAGTTGATATACCCTGCTTTCTGCTGCAATTTCAGACAACGTGTTTTATTGTAGCACAGTCTATTGCTTTGCAGTTTATTATATCCTACGTATTTCAAGCTTATTTCTTTATTTCTCTCCCTTTATGCCTGCCTCCTTACTTTTTCACATATAGATACTCCCGGTCATGTTCATATATAACTTTACTTTTTGTATTAAAATCTTCTAAGTTAATTATACGCCTATTTTTAAAATATATTTTATTTTGATTTACAATTAAGGGCAAATACCGCCCCATTCAACAACAGTAAATCCATTACGCTTAAATTCATCTATTTTAGGTTCTTTAATTTCTAAATTTTCGTCATCATTAAGGGGCACAAAGTAAAAATAAACTCTTAAAGTAGTATTATTCTTGATATATTCTATTGAGCTGGATATGACAGCAGAATCATCACCATCTACTAATATCAGTGGTGCTGAATATTTTCCTGCTATTGCCGAAGCTACCAGATCATCTGCATACATATTATTAGAATAAAATCACTCTAAAGTCAAGACTTATTGAATACGCAGATCTTTTATAATGGCTCTTATAATATTTTCAAGATCCTATACAAATTCTAAATTTACGTTTGTACGGATTCCATATAATTTCAATTAGACAGAATTAATTTTATAAAAAGTTATATGATCCTTCCATTTCCCATTTACAAATAAATATTTTTTATTTAATCCAAGCTCCTTAAATCCACAACTCTTTAATACTCTTTGGGATTTTATATTATCTACCAAAGTAGATGCCTCAACTCTATGTAACTCTAATTCATCAAAAGCATAATCCAAAACTAACTTCAACGCTTCTTTCATGTATCCTTTGCCTTGTTCATCTTCATCTATAGAATATCCTATAAATGCACTTTTCAATACTCCTATTATTATATTTGATATCTGTATCTTGCCTATAAACCTCTTATTTTTGAATATGCCAAAATTAGCGTTTTTGCCACATAGAAATTGCTTATAGCTTTCAATTAAATTTCTCTTTTGCACTTCCAATGTATAAAAGCTTTTCTCTCGTTCTGGTTCAAATTCACTTAGATAAACTTGATTTTTTACATAATAATTTAATGCATCCACTGCATTTTCCGGTGTTAATATGGATAACATTATATTATTTCCTCTTATATGTAATCCTCTATTTATATGCATACTTTTAGTTTTATCGAGATCCAGTCCAAATAATATTTCATTTTTATATCCAGAATCAGCTTTTATGCTTCTCGATATTATACCCTCAAGTTCAAAGCCTAAATCAGTAAATGCTGATATATTTATATCCTCATGTGCTATTATATTTATTTTACCCAGCTTAATTTTGTGAAGAAGAATTTGTATAAAATTTTCCAGAGTATTTTTAAGCAATTTATAACTGCTCTCTCCCCATTTATAAAATTTTATCCTAATCATACTATATTTATTTATTTTAGAAAGTTCAATTATAAATATTCTTCCTATAGTAATACCCAAATTATCTCTTATTATATATTCACTGTCACTACCTTTGACTAAATCAATGGATATAAATTGTTCTTTCAGCATTTCATCGCTCCCAATTGTACATTATGATCCTACAATTACCTGATTATTGGCAAATCTAAATTAAAGTATAATTTTAAATATATTATACCATAAAATTTTACATAAGATATCTTTTATAACATGATAAAATCCCCGTAAGTTTTACGAGAATTCTATCAAAATAAAGCTACTATTTCAATTTATGAATAAACAGTCCACTTCTCAATTTTGGCTCAAACCAAGTGGATTTAGGAGGCATTACCTTCCCAGCATCTGCGATATTCATCAATTCTTCTAATGTAGTAGGATACATGGAAAAAGCAACTCCCATGTCATTTTGTCTTACCATTTTCTCTAATTCTCCAAGTCCCCTTATTCCGCCTACAAAACTGATTCTATCATTCGTACGTGGATCATCTATTCCTAAAATAGGAGCCAATAGATTATCTTGAAGAATAGATACATCCAACTTATCAACGGGATCATCTGAATTATATGTCCCTTCTTTTACAGCAAGTTTATACCATCTTCCGCCTAAGTACATACCATAGGTACCCTTACGAAACGGTCTATATGCCTCTTTTCCCTCATACACTTCTACATCAAATTTTTTAGAAACCTTAAATAAATATTCTTCAGTAGAAAGACCATTCAAATCTCTAACAACTCTATTATAATCTATAATCCTTAAATCCGAATGTGGAAAAAGTACTGATAGAAAAAAATTGAACTCCTCATCTCCAGAATAATTTGGATTTTCTCTTCTCCTTTTAATACCTACTTTTACTGCAGAAGCTGCCCTATGGTGTCCATCTGCTATATATAAGCTGTTTACATTCTTAAATAAATTACAGATGCTTTTTATTGTTTTATCATCATCTATTACCCACACCTCATGTCTCACTCCGTCATCAGCAGTAAAATCGTAAACCACCTCTTTTTTCATCCATATATTCACTATATCATTAATTTTATCATCATACTTATAGGTTAAAAAAATTGGTCCTGTATTGGCATCACAGATATCTACATGATTTATTCGATCCTGTTCTTTGTCTTTTCTAGTATATTCATGCTTTTTTATCCTATTATTTAAATAATCATCTATAGAAGTGCATCCTACTATACCTGTTTGACTTTTACCATCCATGGTCAATCTATATATATAAAGGTTGTTTTTCTTGTCCTGTATTAATATATTATTGTCTATCATTTTATTTAAATTTTCATTTGCCTTTTCATAAACTTTTCTATCATATAGATCTACATTTTCATCCAAATCTATTTCAGCTTTATCCACATGGAGAAAAGAATAGATATTATCTTTAGCCATTTCTTTCGCTTCTTCACTGCTCATTACATCATAGGGTAGTTGTGCTACCTTGTCAGCTAAATCCCTCCTTGGCCGTATTGCCTTAAAAGCTCTTAAAATTGCCATTCTATACCTCCTCTACGCATTGACTAAATTTCTATTCAAACAATACTTTTCAATTATAGTTACTATTTCTTCACCTATTCTTTTTTGAGCTTCAAAAGTTGAGCCACCTATATGAGGTGTAACTGATACTCTTTGATTATTTACAAGTTCTCTACAAGGTTCAGGTTCATTTTCAAATACATCCATCCCTACAGCTGACACTTTTCCAGTATTTAATCCATCAACCAAAGCTTTTTCGTCTATTACACCACCCCTTGCACAATTTACTATATAAACTCCATCCTTCATCATCTCAATCTCTTTTCTACCTATTACCGCACTCTGGGATTTATCAAAAGGAATATGAATTGATATATAGTCCGCCTTCCTTAATAATTCTTCTAATTCAAAAAATTTATAATTGTTATATCCTTTTGCCATGCCAAGTTTATCATAATATATTACATCCATTCCCATAGCATAAGCTCGTTTTGCCACTTCTTTTGCAATTCTCCCAAAACCCACAAGGCCTAATGTCTTGCCGTACAATTCCACTCCCTTATATTTCTTTTTCTCCCATTTTCCTTTTCTCATAGTCACATTAGAAATATTCACATATCTAGAAATTGCCAACAAATGAGCCAACGTTAACTCCGCTACTGAAATAGTGCTGGCATCAGGTGTATTTTTAACCATTATTCCATTTTCAGCTGCATAATCCACATCTATATTATCTACCCCAACTCCCCCTCTTATTATGAGTTTCAGCTTTCCATTTTTAGCCGCATCTATAAGCGGTTTCCTGATTTTAGTGGCCGATCTAACTATCATTATGTCAAATTCTCTTATTCTTTGCTTTAATTCTTCTTCTCCAAAATGTCTATCTAAAACATCATATCCATTTGCTATAAGCTTATTGAGAGCTCCTTCTTCCATTCCATCATTTACCAATATTTTTATCAATTTTAAACCCCCCTATTATAATTTCAATATATAATTAACAGTATCTATAAGCTCTTTTATATCAGAAAGGTTAAAATCAGCCATATGAGCTATTCTAAAAGCCTTCTCCTTTAATTTCCCATAACCATTGGATATCTGAAATCCCCTTTCACCTAAATCCCTATTTAATTGTGCTACACTTATATTTCTGGTATTTTTTATATTAGTAAGAGTATTGGAAAGATATCTTTCATCTGCAAATAACTCAAAATATTCTCTTGCCCAATTTCTCACATACTCGGCCATCTCTATATGTCTCTTATATCTATTTTCAAGTCCTTCCTCTAATATTCTATCCAGTTGATAATTCATGGCAAACATATGTGAAATAGATGGTGTTGAAGGATACTGGTAGTCTTTCTTATGGATATAATTATAAAGAGAAAGCAAATCTAAATAGTAACCTCTAAACTTTACCTTTTTAGCTCTCTCCACCGCCTTCTGTGAAAAAGAACATATCGCCATTCCTGGAGGAAGTCCTAAAGCTTTTTGACTAGATGTCAGGCATATATCCACACCTAGCTTATCCACTTCTATCTTAGTACCCGCCATAGAGCTAACTGTATCTAAGCACCATACAATCTCTGGATACTTTTTCACTACTTCTGCTATATCTTCTACTGGATTCATAACTCCTGTAGAAGTTTCATTATGAGTTATACAAAGAGAATCATATTTACCCGTAGCCAGAGCTTTGTCAATCTTGTCTATATCTACAGCTTTTCCCCAATCCTCCTCAAATAAATCTGCCGGTACATTATTGCATTCTGCAATCTGATACCACCTATTTCCAAATGCACCTATGGAAAAGATTGCCGCTCTTTTTGCTGTACTACACCTTATAGCTCCTTCTAAAAGCCCTGTTCCCGATGAAGTTGAAAGCAAAATTTCTTCTTTTGTATTAAATACCTTCCTCATTTTATCACTAATGTCTCTTTGAAGCTCAGATGCTTCTTTACTTCTATGGCCTATCATTGGCGTTGCCATTTTCTCTAGAACATCTTTTCTAACTTCTACTGGACCTGGAATAAATAATTTTTTATGCATATTTTTACCTCCAATTAATTTATGCCGACCGAATAATTCATCAATTCACTGTTATACATTATTAAAGTAACAATAAAAATAAAAAGTCAACCTGATCCCCTTAGGGACGATTGACTCGCGTTGCCACCCTCATTAATCATACAAATGTATAATTCTCTCATTTAATTTAACGGTTTTCCGTATTATTCATCATAATAATTCTCCAAGGTGGATTCACAAAAGCATTGGTATCAGTTTACACCATCCACTGACTCTCTTTTACCTAACTTATGCTACTTTTCTCTTCATCAAATAAATATTAAATTTTGCATCAAAGCTATAGCATTAAAATTATTATTTTGTACAAAAATTATTATAAAATAAAAGAACCAATCAAATCCACATAGGGACGATTGGTTCGCGTTGCCACCCTTATTGACTATATAAAATATAAATATAATCCTCTCATTTAACTTAACGGTTTCCCGTATTATTCATCATAATAATCCTCCAAGGTGGATTCACAAAAGTATTGGTATCAGTTTACACCATCCACTGATTCTCTTTTACCTAACTTGTGCTACTTTTCTCTTCATAAGACGTTATTCAAAATTAATTTATTTATGATTTGTTAATTATTATATGATTTAACTTTGTATATGTCAATACTTTTTTAAAATATTTATATTATTTATTTTATCGTGCATACAGCAAATTAATATGCATATATCAGAATAAATATAATATTATAATATATGATGGTTAGTAGTATATAATCAACCTTATTTATGATTGATCCAAACTTGCCAAAACACTATCGTAAAGATTTTTTACACATTTTCCATTTCGTAAATTTCTACAATTAGTACAGCTTTTATAATAAGCTTCTCCAGTACTGGACTGAAATCCAAAATCATCCGGTTCATATCCCGGACATGCGCTGCCAACGTGTCTCATTTCCTGATCATTTGCCATAAATATCATTCCTCCTACTAAATTTAATTCATATTTAATATTCCATCAATTTCATCAAATAATTTTTTGCTGCATTGCTCATTTATAAAATTCACACAATTACTACAACTATTGGAAACATAGCTGGCCTGTAACCCAACTATATAATTTTTAGATTTATATTCTTTACAGTTTTCCGCAACGAGCATTTTATCCTGAATTGAAATCATAAAACTCACTCCTGAAAAATATTGTATCTTTAGTATCTCCAAAATTAAAAATTCAATTCAAAAAAGCCTCCAAAATTAAAAATTATTGGAAGCATTTAATACAATATAAAATTTTAGATTTTATCTGTTCAAATCAAGTGTTTTTATTATGTCTCTTTGAGTTTGATCTATCTTTTTTCCTTTATACCTCACCGCATTTATTGGACATATGTATATACATCTTAAACATAAAATACATTTACTATGAAAAATTGCATGTCCCCTTTCAAACGTTATATTGCCTTGAGGGCAATTTCTAAGACACAATCCACATTTACCGCATTCTCTTGTAGAAGATATATTTTTGGACAATTTTGGAATCTTATTTTTAAAAGTAATATAAATCGCTTTATTAAATTCAAATCTAATAAATGAAACACTTTCTATAATGGGTTCTCCTTTTATAAAATTTTCTACTACATTTTTTACTTTTTCATTTGCTTTTAACAACAATTCTTCAATTAAATCCCTATCAGGTTTTTTCCCCTTTATAAAATAGAAATTATTAGGCATCCTTATGCTAATTTGCATCAATGGAATGTATCCTTTTTTTTTCAAACACTTTGCCATAAAATACGGGGCTGAGGATAAAGATGCAGCTTGTGTAGAATAAACTATTATTTTTGTTTCTTTATTTAAATCATCAAGTCTATTTAAAAAATCATTTACAATTTTAGGTGGAAATTTAGCATAAACTGGCGAACCTATAATTAAGAAATCATATCTCTTCAATTTGCTAACTTCTAAAAATTGTATATTAACTAAATCTATATTTACATTGTAAAATGCAAAATTTTCTTTAAATCTATCTGCTACCCACTTAGTATTTCCTGTACCACTAAAATAACATAAAGCACCCTTCATGATAATCCTATTTTCATTTTCCCAAAATATATGAAAAGTGAAAATAATTACTCCTCTCTAAATTATAATCCAATTTTTCAACTGAACATTTAGTTCTTCTCTTCCTCAGCATACTTTTTTCTATTTTCAAACATGATTTTACTTAAAATTTCAGCTGATGTAGGTGGGGTAAACGCTATTGCATTAGCTCCTGCCATTATGGTATCTTTTATACTAGATTCTGTAGGACCTCCTGTAGCTATTATAGGAAAAGTAGAATACTCCTTTCTAACCTTCTTTACTATATTAATAGTCTCACCAGATCCGGAAACATTTATTATAGTAGCCCCTGATTCCACTCTATCTCTTATATCTTCATATTCAGATACTATAGTTACTATTATAGGTATATCAATAGTATCTCTTATCTGCCGTATAACTTCATTTGGAATAGTACTATTTAACACGATTCCCATAGCGCCCTTAAATTCTGCATCTAAGGCTAAATTTATAACTCTTCTCTCTGTTGTCATCTTCCCACCAACTCCACAAAATACTGGTATGTCAGCGGACAAAAGAATTGCTTGTGTTATAAGAGGCTGTGGCGTAAATGGATATACTGCAATAATGGCATCTGCATTTGTATTTTTTATAATTGCTACATCTGTAGTGAACAGTAGAGATTTTATTCTTTTACCAAATATTCTTATTCCACTTGCTTCTCTAATAATCTCAGGTACTCTAATCATATGCCTTGGGGTAATTCCCTTTATTTCTGGTATATACTTAGCCATTTTTTTCCTCCTTATCTAAAAAACTAGATGTTACTGTGCTTTTGAGCTTATCCACATTTAAGTATTTCTACTACAGCTATCATTGTCACATCTATAAGCTTTTTTACCAGTATAATTTATTTCCTTTAATACTTTCTTAACTATCCTCTTGCCAATTTCATCCTCACTCATTTCACAAAGGGCATCCTCTATATGACTCCAATCCACCCATTCTACTTCAGAAGATTTTTTTATATCTCCTCCATCATAATTTGCCATGAATGTGAGCATTATTATTTCTTTACCATTATTATTGACATACTCACTTCCTAAATATTTTAAATCTTTTACTTTCAGACCCGACTCTTCAAACACTTCTCTATGTACAGTTTCTTCTACAGTTTCACCATTTGCCACATACCCTGACAAAAGTACCTTAGAGTTTTTATATATATAACTTTGTTTTAATAATAATATTTGATCTTTATTTACTACTGCAACTATCACACAGGGCCTAGGGGTATCAAAATACATTATATCATCTTTAGAACAATATGGTACCCCACCTTCATCCCAGCTATACTTTTCTTCTAATTTTTTCCCACATATAGGACAATATTTAAATTTCATATATACACTGCTAATAAAGCAGCCACACCCCCTTAATTTTATCAAACAAATTTACACCGTTAATAAATATACCATCTATCTATATTATAAAGCTTATAAATATATAATAAAATATTTACTAAATTTTTTATCCAAACGCTACCATTGCTAATACTTGTAACTTCCTAAAGTGGCAGATAGGCACTGTTATGCGTCTGGATTAGATCTTTTTATGTATAAATTCAAGTGAAAAAGACCTCTTAGGATAGTTTTGCTTAAACTTAAAGATGATATTATAATTTTACTTTAACTTCATCTCTCAAAGTTATAAAATGCTCACCCACATCACAATCATAAGCAAAAATTTCTACATTATTTTGTTTTGCGTATCTAAGATTTTCCCCAAATTCTTTATCCATTTTATCATAAGGTGTAAAGTATTTTACATTAGACATCTGAATTAAGAATAAAACTGCCGCATCTAAACCCGCCTTTTTTGCTTTAACTAATTCTAGTAAATGTTTTCTTCCTCTTTCTGTAGGAGCATCCGGAAACATAGTCACTCCGTTCTTTTCAAAAGTAACTCCTTTTACCTCAAGATAACACTGTCTATTGCTTTTATCCCATAATTCAAAATCAAATCTGCTATTTTCAAATATTTTTTCTTTTTCTATCTTAACGTATTTTTTAAAATAACTTATTTTTTTCAATTTTAAAGCCTCATATACAACTTTATTCGGAATTTGTGAATCTATATTTATGAGTCTTTCTCCTTTGTAACCTGCTATTAAATCATATTTTGTTTTCCTTGTAGGACTATTTTCCTCTCTTAAAAGCACAGTAGTACCAGGTATAAGTATTTCTCTACACCTTCCTGTATTGGGGACATGAACTTTTACCTGAAAATTGTTTATATATACATAAGCTTCAAATCTGTTAGGTCTGTTGATAAATTCAGCTTTTACTATATTTTTATCAAATATCAATACACCATCTCCAGCAAGACCAAATTTATAACTTCTTTTTAATAATAACAGATTATCAGCCTAAAAATACAAATTACTATTGTTACATTTTTATGAATTTATAAACTATTTCCCAGAAAATCTATAAAAATCAGTACTCCCAAAAATGAATTTTTAAAGAAATAATTTAAATATTATAAGAAATATCACTCCGGGTATTCCAAAAAACCCTGCAATAAGCGAAGTGACAGCATTGATACCTATGCTAAATCCAAAATATTTTCCTATTAAATTTACTATAATTAAAAGAATCACGCCAAGCACAGCATTTGCAATAAGCTTGAATAATATTTTTAAGGGCCATGAAAATACCTTCACCAATATATATAACCCCACTATAGCAATTAAAAAATATCCTATATATTGAAACATCATACGCTTATTCCCCCCATAAACTTACGTTCTATTATTATACATCGATACTATTTAATTTATATTCTAACAATAAAAAAATATTAATGCAAAGAATAAGCTCTAATGCTTGATTTATCCTTTTAAGACGATTTTTTATTTTCATTCAAGATTGGAAATATATTTTTATAATCTGCCTTAAATCCATTTTTCTTAACTTTATTTAAAAGATACATGTACTTTGACTTTGCTGCCTCCTCCATATATATAGCATAATCTACTAAATAGGGATCCTTCACAGAATCAAAATATATTCTGCATCTCTCCAATTCCTGTCTGGCCTTCTCTATATCATTCAATAATTCTTTCTGATTTGTCATATACTTAGAATTTTTAGCAAACAGGTATTTAACTATATTATATTTATTCATAAAATGTATATCCTCCTAATCTCATATATTATCTTAATAATTGACACAAATTAGAAGTAATATACATAAGCGTTGATTAGCTGAATGAAGCTATATTTCTACTCTACCCTCCAATGCCTTCGACAAGGTAACTTCATCTGCATATTCCAAATTTCCACCTACGGGAATACCGTGAGCTATCCTGGTTACTTTTACACCAAGCTGCTTTAATATTTTAGATATATACATAGCTGTAGCTTCTCCCTCTACATTTGGATTAGTAGCAACTATAACTTCTCTTACATCTCCATTTATTCTTCTTATAAGTTCTTTAAGTTTTATATCCTCAGGTCCTCTTCCAGCCATGGGAGATATATTACCATGAAGTACATGATAGACTCCATTATATTCTTTTATTCTTTCCATAACCATTATATCTTTAGGTTCTTCAACTACACAAATTGTGCTTTTATCTCTATTGGGATTCGAACATATTGGACAGGGATCTGACTCTGTAAAGTTTCCACAAACAGAACAATACCTTATAGTTCCCCTGGCCTTGATTAAAGCCTGGGCAAATTCCCTTACCTCATCTTCTGGTAGATTCAACACATGAATTGTAAGTCTCTGTGCTGTCTTGTAACCTATTCCCGGTAACTTAGCAAATTCTTCTATTAGCTTTTCAATAGAAGCAGGATAAAAATCCATAAAACATCACCTCAATTTAAAGCCCCATCTGCAGACGGGGCTCGTAATCTTAAAACATTCCTGGAATATTAAGACCACCAGTTAATTTTTTCATTTCAGAAGCAGTTTCATCTTCTGCATTTTTCAATGCTTCATTACATGCAGTTAAAACCAGATCTTGAAGCATTTCCACATCTTCTGGATCAACTACTTCCGGCTTAATTTCTATGCTTACTATCTGTTTTTTGCCATTTACTATTACAGTTACTGCCCCACCACCAACAGTAGCACTAAATTCCTTATTTTCAAGCTCTGATTGCATATCCTGCATTTGTTTTTGAAACTTTTGAGCTTGTTTCATTAAATTATTCATATTTCCCCCACCGCCAAAGTTAGGGAATCCACCTTTTGCCATAATATATATCCTCCTCAATTAAATTAACTAACACATATTTAATTATATCATATTTCTATGGAATTCCATCTATAGTTTTATCCGAATACTTACTGGCTAATGCCTTTACTTGACAAGATGATACTTAAAACAGCTACTATATTATTCATCGAGTATTTCAACCATATCTTCTCCAAAAGTATCTTTTAACAATTGTTCCTTAGATTTAAATTCAGAATCAATTTGATCTTCTATAGTGTACTTAACAGTAACTCTTTCCTTCAATACATCCGAAAAAACTCCATTCACTATTTTCTGATTTTCATCCTTTTCCAATCTCTGTTTGTGAAAAGAATAATCTTTCCCATATTCTACAGTTATTATTCCTCTTTCACATTTTATCGGCTTTCCTGTAGTGAGTGCCGCAAATAACACCATCTGATGTTTGCCTTTAAGGGATTCAAGTATGTCTTTCCAGCTTTTTTTCACCATATCCAAAGTAAGCTTTGAATACATATTTTCTTCTTCTATAGGTTTTAAATCCTTAGATAAATTTTGCCTTGATTTGCAGGAAGTATCTTTTTTCACGCTATTAAGGTTTTTCTCTACTACATTTTCTTTGTGAGATACTGCTTCAGGAATTATCCTTTCACAGGATACCTTAATCTCACCCTGCTTAAATGCCTGCTCCAGCCTGTTCAATCTGGCAAGGATCACTTCCTTAGATGTATCATATTCTATTTTACACATTTTTATTACTGCAAGTTCTAGATAAATCCTGCTCTGTTTAACCCACTTAGACTGTTCCTGGGCATCTTGAAGTATTCTTATATTCCTCATTATTTCTTCCACGCGTATTTTCTGTGCCTGCCCCTTTAAAAGATTTATATTCTCCTCTGACATATCAAGTACGTCCTCAGGACTATTAGAAACCTTTACCATCAAAAGATCTCTCATATGAATTATCATATCCTTAATAAAATTAGCTATATCCTTCCCGCTTAAAACTATGTCATCAATTATCCTCATAGACGACTCTACATCTTTTTCTATTATACTATTTGTAAGTTTAAATAAATTCTCATTTGTAACCAAACCCAGCATATCCACTACACTGCTGTACTCAACTTTTCCGTCACCCATGGATATTGCTTGATCCAATATACTGAGGGCATCCCTCATGGCTCCATCACACATTCTAGATATCAAATTCAAACTTCTATCATCTGCAAAAATCCCCTGTTTATCCACTATGCATCTAAGTCTATTAAATACATCTGAGCTCTTTATCCTTCTAAAATCAAACTCTTGACATCTCGAAAGTATGGTAACAGGAAGCTTCTGGGGATCAGTAGTTGCAAGTATAAATATTACATTCAATGGAGGCTCCTCCAGAGTTTTTAAAAATGCATTCACCGCTTCCTGGGTGAGCATATGTACTTCATCCATAATATAGACCTTGTATTTTCCCTCCTGAGGAGGATATTTTACATTTTCAATTACATCTTTTATATCTTCCAATCGACGTTTTGAAGCTGCATCCATTTCTATTACATCCATAGAAATTCCCTCATTTATCTTTTTACACATTTCACACTGATTACAAGGTTCTCCATCTTTTAAATCTAAACAATTTACTGCTTTAGCTAATATCTTAGCCATTGAAGTTTTCCCTGTACCTCTTGTTCCTGAAAATAAATATGCATGTGCCACCCTATGATTCAATATTTGATTCTTAAGCGTAATTGTTATATGGTTCTGGCCTACTACATCAGAAAAAGTTTTAGGCCTCCATTCCCTATACAATGCGGTATAAGCCATGTTATCACCTTCTTATATATATTATAACCTTTATTTAAATACATGACAAAAAAGATACCATATGGTATCTTTTTAATTCAGTTTAAAGTATTAAAGTCGTGCACCTAGCTTCGCCTGATAAACTATAAGCGTTACCCATATAGTTAACTCAAACCAGATTTATCCACGGCACACGAAAATGTTCACTTACCGCTGCTTCCTTCCGGATCTGACGGGGTTCATGAGTTTCCGTTGCGTGGGATCAAGTTCTCAACGCCACTTTTATGAGCCAGGCCTTACATTTTACAGACTAAGCTAGGAATTCAATCCTGCTGCAGCGGATTGCAGGCTACAGGGCACCGCTAACTCCCCATCTAGCACGACAAAGTTAAAATGGCGGAAAGAGGGGGATTCGAACCCCCGGTAGAGTTTCCCCTACACACGCTTTCCAGGCGTGCTCCTTCAACCTCTCGGACATCTCTCCATAGGTTTACTCATGAAATAAATTTTATTAAGTTTTCAGCAAAATATCACTAACTGCTGCTTTTTCCACTTATGTATTCTAACATATATTTTTGAACAAAGCAACACTTTTATCAGAAGTTCAATTTGATATCTACTTCCAATCCTATTTTACAATCTATATCAATGATAAATTATCCTTTTAATTTACTAATATAGTAATCTCAATTCAATTAAACTTATCTTTCTATCTCATAGATAAGAAGATGCTTGTCCTTTTTACGTTCATATGTAAAATTTCTTTGCTTATCTTTGATGCTATTATTCAAATGGCTGTTCTCAAAAGCTTTATCTATGTACTTTGTTGATATATCAGTATAATTTCCTTTAGGTTTACCACCAATATACATAGTTGGATTTCCTGAATTATTTATCATGTTTTTCTCCTTTTAGTTTAATTTAAAGCTTATTTTATTCCAACGTTATTATAATATCATTTTATACATTGTTTTGACAATAGTTTATTTTATATTAAAGAACCTGCAAAATACAACAAACAAGCCTACCTTTAACTATGCTAAAAACAGGCTTGTTCATTATGGTGGAGACAGGGGGGCTCGAACCCTCGACCTTACGGATGTGAACCGTACACTCTAACCAGCTGAGCTATACCTCCATATATCAATTTTAACGATCCTATTATACCAAACAAAAAGGAAAAATTCAATATTGGCAATTTGTAGCTTCCAAAAAAAACCATCTGTTGGTAACCCTTCTTGGTTCATCAATAAGTGATAGTCTATATGGCGGAAGCGGTGGGATTCGAACCCACGAGCCCAGTAAGGACTACCTGATTTCGAGTCAGGCCCGTTATGACCACTTCGATACGCTTCCACACTTATTATTTAATATCTATCTTCTATTTTTAAAAAATCGTTTTAATATGTCACTACATTCTTTCCTATAAGTCCAATGAATATCAGTCCAATGATTCAAAAATTCATTTTGCAATATATTGACTACAGAACCACAAGCTCCTGCATCCGGATCAAAAGTACCTATATACAGCCTACTAATTCTGCATTGTAATATAGCCCCCGCACACATAGCACACGGTTCTAAAGTAACATACATACTGCAGTCTTCTAATCTCCAATCTTCAAGTACTTTGGAAGCATCCCTTATAGCAATAATTTCTGCATGGGCAGTAGGATCTTTTAAAGTTTCTCTTAAATTACATGCTTCTGATATAATTTTATGATTTTTTATTATAACAGCACCTACAGGAACTTCACCTAACTCTAAAGCTATTTTAGCCTGTTTTAAAGCTTCAGCCATAAAATCCATTATATAGATACCTCAAAAACAATATATTAATTGACTTCTACTTAAATTTTTATTCTTTTAAATAAACATATAAATGAATATTGATAAATAAAATATAAATATAGAATAAAGGATATACTATCTCTAAATAGATAAAATTTTTCTAAGATAAATATCCCTTAAATATTGCACTTACGAAACTCTATGGTGCGCCCGAGAGGAGTCGAACCTCCGGCACGCGGTTTAGGAAACCGCTGCTCTATCCTACTGAGCTACGAGCGCATATACATTTGCTACCTTCATATTCTATTATAATTTATGAAAATTGTCAATTTTTTTATGAACTTTTATTAAATAAAGCATAAATCAGCATTATAAAAAACTTTATATTATCTACAATCCTACCAATTTCTAATCATATGGATTGTTAGGTAATTTATTTATAAATTTATATAGGAGGATTAAATATGATCAATGAATTAAAAAATTTATTTTTGGCAGGCATAGGTTCAGCTGCATATACTTATGAGAAAGCAGTAAAATTAATTGAGGAAATGGTTGAAAAGGGGAAAATAACAGTAGATGAGGGGAAACAACTATCTGAAGAATTAAAAAAAACAGTTATAGCTAAAAAAGAAGATATAAAACCTATAAACAAGAATGATTTGCTATCAATACTAAAGGATATGAATCTTGCGTCTAAAGAAGATATATCATCAATAAATGAGAGATTAATTGCACTTGAAAATAAAATAAAAGAAATGACTAAAGCTTAAAGCTTTAGTCAGAACAAAATATATGTCATGAAAACTTTATATTCGAAAAGATTTAAAGAAATAATGAAGGTATTAGCTAAATACGGTTTTAAATTTTTAGTATGTACTAAAAATCACAATAAAGAAAAGTCACCTCAAAATCTCAGAAAAGCTTTCGAAGAACTTGGACCTACTTTTATAAAGATAGGTCAAATATTAAGTTCAAGACCTGATATAATGCCTTCTCAATACATTGAAGAACTCTCAAAGCTCCAAGATGATGTACTTCCTGAAAGTTATGAAAATATAAATAAAGTATTTTTTGAAGAATTTAATAAAAACATAGAAGATTGTTTTCAACATTTTGAAAAGATCCCCCTGGCATCGGGATCTATTGCCCAAGTATACAATGCAACTTTAAAAAATGGGAAAAACGTTATCGTAAAAATACAAAGACCTAATATAAAAGAGAAGATGGAAACAGATATATATATACTGTATAAAATTATAAAAATTACTAAAGTTAAATTTAAAGAATCCTTAATTGATCCTGAAGAAGCTTTGGATGAATTACTTTTTTCAACTAAACAGGAACTAAACTTTAATCTGGAAGCTAGTAATATGTCAAAATTCAAAAAACTAAACGAAAATGTAAATTTTTGCTATGTGCCTTATGTAGTAAACGAATTATCGGGAATTAAAGTATTGACTATGGAAAAAATTTATGGATTTAAAATAAATAACATAGAAAAACTAAAAAAAGAAAAATATGATTTACAGGATTTAGGTAAAAAATTAGCTTTATCTTTTTTTAAGCAGGTATTTACCGATGGCTTTTTTCATGCTGATCCCCATCCTGGAAATTTAATGGTACTCAATAAAAAAATATGTTTTTTGGATTTTGGAATAGTAGGTACCATTTCGCCCCGACTTAGACTTCTTTTAAATGAGGCTATTATGTCCATAGTACATAAAGATACAGACAAACTTGTATCTGTTATTATATCAATAGGTGTAAAAAAAGACCTTATAGATAGAAATAAATTGTATGAAGATGTAGAATTGTTTTTAATAAACTATCTGTCTACTTCTCTTAAAAATATAAAGATTTCAGTATTATTAACAGAAATTTTTAAATGTGCAAAAAATAATAGTATTACTTTACCCAAAAATTTAATATTACTGGTGAAGAGTTTAATTATGGTAGAAGGTCTAGTAACAGAAATATCACCTGAAATTGATATTCTAGACATAGCAATACCCTTTGTTAAAAGCAACAATAAATTTTATTATTTTGATGATATAAATCCAGAAAATATCCTTATAAATTCCTATAATTTTACAAAGAATTTTTCAAAGTTTCCAATAAAAACAATAGAATTAATGGATTGTATATTAAATGGAAGAACTAAAATTGAATTAAAATTTAGTAAAATTGATGATTCCATAAACCAGTTAAATAAAATGGTAAACAGGCTATCACTTTCCCTAATAACATGCTCCATAATTGTAAGTTCATCTCTGATTTTAAATTTTAATATAGGTCCTAAAATCTACAATATCCCATTAATAGGTATTGTAAATTTTATATTTTTTATATTGATCGGAATTATATTGATAATCTCCATAATTAAATCCGGAAGATTTTAAAAAGGAGATTAAATCTTATTCTCCTTTTCTACCTTTATTCCATTTAAAATATAATTCATAAGACTTTCTATCATATCATCCAGATCTTTTTTATCTTCATTCATTAACTCATAAACAGCAACAGAACAGACTGTTCCAAATAAGGTGTACGATAAAAAAGATAAATTACATTTTTTTATGCTGCCATCATCCACAGCTTCTTTTAAATAATTTTGTATATAAACTATGTAAGATTTTATACATTCCCTCAATTCTAATTGCCTTGCTTCCTGTCCCCAAATCTGACTCATTATTACTTTTATAAAATCTCTGCTCTCATAAATCAATCCCCACTGAACTCTACAGAGAATTCTTATCTTTTCCAAAGAGTCACTTACATCTTTAGAATCACTTTCTATTTTTCCCTTTAGTACATTCATCCCTTCTTGAACTATATATTTAAATATCTCTTCCTTGCTTTTAAAATGATAGTATAATGTTCCCTTTGCCACACCTGCATCAGCTGCTATAGCATCCATTGTTGCACCATTATACCCGTTTTTAGAAAAAACTTTTATAGCAGATTCAGAAATCGTTCTTTTCGTATTATTCATAAATACCACTCCAGATTTTTATCGCATAATTATTGACTGGTCAGTATAATTATATCCATTTTCATTATACTCTGTTATTAAAATAACTCAATAGTTTTTAATAAAAGGATTTAAAAGCCATTTTCATATAATTATTATAATGTTAAAATAAATAATAAACAAATTCAACTATTTAAAATGTTAACTGGAAGGTAGAAAATGATTAGATATTTTAACAGAAGGACGAAAAATTATAATATAGAAAAAGTGGCAGGAGATGCTTATTTAAAGTGGATCTATTCTTCCCCCCTGGGAATGAAATTTCTTGAAATCATAGTTAAAAAGAAGATATTTTCTAAATTATATGGCTTATTTTGCAGCACCAAATACAGTAAAAGGAAAATCAGGTCCTTTATAGATGATTTTAATATAGATATGTCTGAATGTGCCATAGATTACAATGATTTTAATTGTTTCAATGATTTTTTTTCAAGGTCTCTCAAAAAAAATGCTAGGCCAATTAATATGAATAAAAAAATTTTAATATCACCTGTTGATGGAAGATTGACAGCATATGAGCATATAAATTTAAACAAAATTGTCCAAATTAAAGGATTTACATACAGCCTATGTGATCTAATAAACAATAACAAAACACCTGTAAAATTCAACAATGGCACCTGTTTAATATTCAGGCTATGCCCAACAGACTACCACAGATTTCACTTTATAGACTGGGGAAAATGCGAATCTTATAAAAAAATTAAAGGAGACTATTATTCCGTAAATCCAATATCTTTAGAAAATATTTCTAATGTGTTTTGTAAAAACAAAAGGGAATGGAGTATTTTTCATTCTAATAATTTTGGTGATGTAATTTATGTGGAGATAGGCGCTACTTGCGTGGGTTCAATAATACAAACTTATTGCCCCAAAAAAGATATTTCTAAAGGTGCTGAAAAGGGGTACTTCAAGTTTGGTGGATCAACTGTAATTTTATTTTTTGAAAAAAATAAAATTACAGTTGATAAAGACATAATTGAGCAGACAAAAAAAGGTTATGAAACAAGGGTATTAATGGGAGAAAAAATTGGAATTCAGTATGAAAATTAAATTTTTTCTTCATTTCTTATTGCAGCTCTTTAACAAAGCTCTAGTTGTTATTTTTATCTATAATAATTAATATCAACACTATTAAAATAGGAAGAATTACTGACAGTATATTTAATATTTTCGACAGTATATCTGATGAACCTAAATTTTCAATCACTACATTCACCTGTTTATATTTATATTCTTACATTTTACTTTACCGTTTTACTGTTGATTTTATACATAAAAAATACGGAAAAATCTCTTTTCAGATTTTCCCGTACATGGTGGACCTGAAGAGATTCGAACTCTCGACCTCTCGGATGCGAACCGAACGCTCTCCCAACTGAGCTACAGGCCCATGTACCTATTCAATTTTGTGATATGAATCGCATGCTCTCCCAATTGAGCTATACTCCTAAAATATTTCTTGTAAAACAAGCACCCTTCATATTATATAGCTGTTTTTTCATAGATGCAACAATTTACCTTAATCTCTCAGTGAACTACCACCACTTATAGAAGTGGATGGCTTCTTAGTCAATATTCCTAATGGAACAAGTTTACCTAANGTGAACTACCACCACTTATAGAAGTGGATGGCTTCTTAGTCAATATTCCTAATGGAACAAGTTTACCTAAGCTCTAAAGGTCGAACCAACCTCAGTGTATTACCAAAATTATATGGCTAATTTCAGCAGATTTTTACTGGCGTTTATATCCCTGTCATGGTGTGTGCTGCATTTAGGACAAGTCCATTCCCTGAGTGCAAGATTTTTTACTTCTCTATTCTTATATCCACAAACTGAACACAATTGACTACTTGCATAATTACTGGGTGCCACTATTATTTTTCTGCCGTACCACTCGGCCTTGTATTCCAGCATTCTTCTGAATTCACTCCAGCTTGCTTCG
>NZ_JBHMIY010000047.1:0-20061 GCF_042436595.1 Clostridium sp. MT-14 | reverse complement strand
GGTTTCGTCCTTTCAAACTTCTCTTTTGACATTATTCTTCCTCCTTGTTTATAACACATTTTATTAAAGTAAACTTACCCTGGTGTGTTGTAAAAAACTCATGTATTATTGGAGCCCATGACCAGGATTGAACTGGTGACCTCCACCTTACCAAGGTGACGCTCTGCCTACTGAGCTACATGGGCAATTTAACTTGGAGCGGAAAACGGGACTCGAACCCGCGACGTCCAGCTTGGGAAGCTGGTGTTCTACCACTGAACTACTTCCGCCCATAAAACCTCTATTATATATCAAAAGTCACATACCGATTATCAATTTTAATACAAGTATATTTTTTTGTCAATATGTAATTTCTATTTATTAATTAAACACTTTTCTAACTTTCTTTTAACTCTCTGCAGTGCGTTATCTATAGATTTAGCGTGCCTGTCTAAATCACATGCAATCTCCTGATAGGACTTACCATCTAGATATGACATAAGCACTTCCATTTCTAAACTCGATAATACCTCACCTATCTCATTTTGTATGTGATTTAATTCCTCCCTGCTAATTATAAGTTCCTCTGGATCTGCTACTTTAGCTTCTGATAGTACATCCAGCAATGTCCTATCAGATTCTTCATCATATATAGGCTTATTTAAAGAAACATATGTATTTAACGGAATATGCTTCTGCCTAGTAGCAGTCTTTATAGCTGTTATTATCTGTCGGGTTACACAAAGCTCAGCAAAAGCTTTAAACGATGACAGTTTATCCGATTTAAAGTCTCTTATAGCCTTATATAAGCCTATCATGCCCTCTTGATAAATGTCTTCCTTATCTGCTCCAATCAAAAAATATGATTTTGCCTTAGATTTAACAAAATTCTCATATTTACCTATTAAATATTCTTGAGCCCTTACGTCCCCTTTTTTAGCTTCAACAATTACTTCTTCATCTAATTTTTCTGCAAAGGGGGAAATTTGTTTACTATTAAGACCTGCACTCTCCAAGATATCCCCTCCAAAACAAATATAAACCACACATTTTAATTATACATTAGAAATAAATTTACAGTCAATAGATTTTTAGTGACTTTTACGAATCTTTTCAAGTTTTTCCAGCATATCCTTTTCTATCCTGTCTTCTAGAGTATGTTTTTTCTCCGAATATTTATTTTGAATTTTATTTTTTATTTTTGATTCTATATTCTTAACTTCATGATAAAATTCAATAGAAGACATTCTCACCGCACCCCTTTGAAAAGTAACTTGCTGTTCTAAAGAATCAGAAGTAACTACAAAAACTTCATTTTTACGTCCTATATTATTCACTGTTTTTTCTATAAAAGAATCTGCAGTTTCACTTTCCTTGGTGAACACTACTATAACATTCTTATTTATTTTTTCTTTTTTCCCCAAGCTTCCTATAACCATATGGGCATCAAAAACTATAAAAATCTTATATCCTTTGTAAACTGCATAATTGCTCAACATTTCTATAAGTTCATGTCTTGCAGATTCAAAACTATACTTTTTTATATGATTTAATTGGGGCCAGCTATTTATTACATTATATCCATCTACGAAAATATTTCTCAATTTTTATCACTTTTTACTCTTTGTTTTAATATCTCATACATAAGTATACCACCTGCCACAGAAGCATTCAATGAAGCTATATTGCCATACATAGGTATTTTTACTAACATATCACATTTTTCTTTGATTGATTTTGATATTCCCCTTCCCTCGCTTCCTATAACCAAAGCAACAGCTCCATTAAAATCAACATCAAAACAATAGCTCTGCCCATTCATATCCGCACCATATACCCATATATTTCTTTTTTTAAGTTTTTCTATTATATTATTTAAATTTGTAACCTTGCATATTTTCATATACTCTACTGCTCCTGCAGAAGACTTATACACAGCAGGTGTAATACCCACATTTCTTCTTTTGGAAACTATAATTCCATGTACACCACATATTTCTGCAGTTCTTATTATAGAACCAAAATTATGAGGATCTTCTATTTCATCTAATACAATTATAAAAGGAGGCTCTCCCTTTTTTTTAGCATATTCTAATATATCCTCAGCTTCACAATACTTATATGGGGTTACTTGAGCAATTACCCCCTGGTGAGCTCCCGTTTCCGAAATCTTATCTAATTTTCTTCTATCCACTCTCTTTACTACTATATTTTTTTCCTTTGCCATGGCAATTATGACTTTTGAAGATCCTGATATACTTCCCTCTGCAATAAATATTTGTTCTATAGTTTTGCCATTATCAGATTTCAAAGCCTCAATAACTGCATTTCTTCCCTCTATTAAATCTTCTCTAAAATTACTTTTATCATTTAAATTTGCCTTTTTACTAATATCTTTGTATTTTTTAACATTAAATTTATTTTTCATAACCATACCTTTTCTATTTTTATTTTGAGCTTTTATCCTCCTGATAACATTTCCCAGTAAACAAAGCCGTTTAAAATTTCCCTTCGCTTTCTAACATAATTATAGATCTAAATAAAAAATTCAATCTACCCAATCTTCCTGTTAAATATAAAAAACCCACTAGAGTTTCAAATCCAGTAGCAAATCTATATTCCTGTACATCTGCATTTTTAGGAACCGTTCCCGACTTAGCATTTCTCCCTCTCTTAAAGAAATACATCTCCTCTTCAGATAACTGTGTTTCCAATTTCTTTATAATCTCACTTTGAGAATGAGCTTTTACAAATTTTACGGCTTTCACGTGAAGATTATGCACTTGCATATCTCTATACTTATACACCAAATATATTCTCACAAATGTTTCATATACTGCATCTCCCACAAAAGCAAGTGTCAGAGGGCTTATTTGCTTTACACTGCTGCTATCCCATTTCACATCAAATAAATTATCTTCCATTTCAATCTCCTATTTCCAAGTTATCAAGTATCTGTTATGTTTAGGTGGAGTCTTTCCCTATAATAGATAATAGCCTTTACATAAACAATTATATATCTCAATTCACATTAATGACCTTCTTCTATATTCTCCAACATACTCTCTGCCACATTTAAATCCTCAGGTGTAGTTATCTTTATATTATCATAGCTTCCTTCATATAAATAAACCTTATTCCTACAATACTCCACCACCATGGTATCATCAGTAGCCTGAATTTTTTCTTCAATAACTGTTTTATGGCAATCATAAATCAAATCATATTTAAAACATTGAGGGGTTTGAACTAAAAAAAGTCCTTCTCTACTCAAAGTACCTTTGGAAAATCCATTTTTGCCTTTACTCTTTATCGTATCCTTGGGTTTCATTCCACAGGCACATGCTCCATACATATTGGCATATCTTATTCCATCTTTAATAATCTTTTCAGTTACAAAAGGTCTTGCTCCATCATGGATTAAAACAATATCGCAATTCTCCAAAGCCTTTAATCCATTAAACACTGAATTTTGACGTTCTCTTCCCCCCTCAACTATCTTTTTAACTTTATTCAAATTATATTTTTCAACTACATTCTTTCTGCAGTATTCAATTTCATTTTTTGCACAAACCACTACAATATTATCTATGAAAGAATTCTTATTGAAAGCATTTATAGAATAATACAACAGCGGCTTACCTTTAATATAAATAAACTGTTTATTGACATTACCTTTCATTCTTTTTCCCCTGCCAGCTGCTACAATAACAGCACAGTTTTTGCTCATAGATCATATATCTCCTTTTTGCTTTGCAAATATCATCCTTCCCGCTGCTGTCTGTAAAACAGATGTAACTACCACATCCTTTGTTTCTCCTATTGATTTTTTACCTCCCTCTATGACTATCATTGTCCCATCATCCAAATAAGCTATACCCTGTCCTGATTCTTTACCATCTTTAATTATCTGCACTTTCATTTCCTCTCCTGGAAGAACCACTGGCTTCACTGCATTTGCCAATTCATTTACATTAAGAACTGGAACGCCCTGGAATTCTGCAACTTTATTTAAATTATAGTCATTGGTAACAACTTTTCCATTCAAAACTTGAGAAAGCTTTAAAAGCTTACTATCCACTTCTTCTATCTCGGGGAAATCTTTTTCATATATTATTACATCAATATTTAATTCCTTTTGAATTTTATTTAATATGTCCAATCCCCTTCTACCACGAGTTCTCTTTAATCCATCTGAAGAATCAGCTATATGTCTCAGTTCTGCCAATACAAAATTAGGTATGACAAGGGGTCCTTCTACAAACCCAGTCTGACATATATCAAATATTCTTCCATCTATTATGACAGATGTATCTAAAACCTTAGGATATCCCTTATGTTCATTTCTATTCTTCTTCTCTTTACCACTTTGAAACCTTCGAGAACTTATATTAGAAATCAAAGACATAAATTCTTCTCTCTTTCGTATGGCAATATTGGCACCCAATGCAGCCATAAGTATAGCTACTACTACCGCCAATATAGCACCTACAATTGGAACCTTAGACAGCAGATCCAGAAACACCACTGACACAAGAAGTCCTATTAATGCCCCTACAACCCCAAATAGTATCTCAGTTGCAGGAATTTTTTGAAGACTTTTCTCAACATAGTCCATTACCTTCATAATAACAGAATTAATCCATGGCGATATTAAAAACATTATGATTCCAAAAATTGCCGTCAATATAATTAAAAACAAAATTTTTTTTACAGGACCGTCATATAAATAATTTATTGTGGAAAAATAAGTGGAATCTATGGCACTTTTTCCCACAAGATATCCTAATATTAAGCCTATTATTGTAAAAAGTCCTCTAAGTATTTTTTTTAACAATAGACTCACCTCCTCTATACTAATTAAATTATATTTTCTTTTAACAATCCTTTTAACAATTAATATATATTAAGAAAATAATTTTTTCAATAAAGTTAGCTTTATTTAATAAATTATTCATTTAATATGAATAATTTAATTTATTTATTATCCCTTATATAATTATATCAAAAATTGAGATCCATAAACAATTTTGTCCATTTTTTACATACTAATCCCCCTATTCATAAAATTATTCTTGGTTTATTATATAATAAATAAGATAAGTTTCCACCTAACAAGATCATCTAAAACTACAATTAAATTTGTAGATAATATGCTAAATTTATATAAGGAGTTGAACTTAATGAAAGATGTAATCTTTGATGATTTCCAGAACACTGTAAATGAGTCATTATTAAGGCACAAAAGTATTTTAGATATAATAACTAAACTTCAAGAGTCAAATGCCAGAATAAATAGAGCAATTGTAAAATCCGTTACAAATTGCGGTTGCATAGAAGTTTGCGCTAAAAAGCAAAATATACTTGAAAATACTAATATGGATATTGAATCTTTAAAAACATGTTTGAGTACACAAATAAAAGGGACATTATGTGATAATTGCAGGGATGTAATACAAAATGAGATAGGTAATAATTTATTCTATCTTACATCACTGTGCAATGCACTGGATTTAAATTTATACGATATACTCTTAAAAGAATATGATAAAATAACTACCCTTGGTAAATACTCTTTTAGATAATTTTTAGCACAAAATAATATGACTATATTTATTTTGTGCTAAAGCTTATTATCTACCATGATCTGCTCTCTAAGCCGCCTAAGTCCATTTTTTATAGCTCTGGCTCTAGCTTCACCTATACCTTCCACTTTATCAAGATCTTCATAGGATGCTTCCATAACTCCTTTAAGTTCCCTGAAGTTTTTAACTATATTATCTATTACATTAGATGGTATTCTGGGAATTTTGCTTAACATTCTGTATCCTCTCGGGGATATCAATGTATCTACAAGAGGTACTCCCACATACCCCAGTGCTTTAGATATAAAATCAAGATTCAACAGTTCATCTGAACTTATGCCTTGAATTTGCTTATATATATCATCATAATCCATATCACTTTGGCAGTAATCTCTTATCATAAATATTCCATCTCGCTCAACTCCCTTAATAAGTTCGTTTAACTGCATGGAAATCAGCCTTCCCTCATTTCCCAATTCACATATATATACTTCGATTTCAGAAACCACTCTCATTACCATTTCAGTTCTCTGAATAGCAGTCATTACATCAAACAGCGTAACTATATCCTGAAATTCAAGAATATTGAGATTGCTAACCACCCTATCCAACACGGATACATATTTTTCCAAAGTTTGGAGAGCCTGATTAGCTCTCGCTAGCATAACACTACTATCTCTAAGTACATATTTAATATACCCCTTATATATAGTTATAACATTCCTTCTCTGAGAAATTGCTATAACTATGGCTCCAGTCTGTTTTGCAACTCTATCTGCAGTCCTGTGTCTCGTGCCAGTCTCAAAAGTCGGAATACTTGAATCTGGAATAAGCTGAGTATTTGCATATAGTATCTTTTTTAAATCACTGCTGAGTATTATAGCTCCATCCATCTTTGCAAGTTCATATATATAAGAGGGGCTGTAATCTGAATTAATAGTAAATCCACCATCTACAATTTTTAATATCTGTTCGCTGTCTCCTAATACTATTAGTCCACCAGTTTTCGCTTTCAATATATTTCTGAGCCCTTCCCTAAGCTGAGTCCCTGGTGCTAAGAGTTTTAATATACTTTTAAGTTCTTTTTCCTTTTCCAATCTCAAAATTATCACCCTAATTAAAAAACTTTATTCAATACCTCCTTCAAAGAAGATATTCCTATGATATTTATTCCATTAATATTTATTTTTTCTTTACTTCTATCTGGTACTATTATATTCTTAAATCCCATTTTTTCCGCTTCATTTACAATCCTGCCACAATAGGATACAGGTCTAACCTCACCTGTGAGACCAATTTCACCTACGGCCAAAAAATTATCCAATAATATATCTTTGGCTTTAGCACTGGATATAAGAGCAATTGCAAGGCCTAGATCACCAAAAGTACCATCTATTTTAAGGCCTCCTACCACATTTACATAAACATCACAATTGTAAAACGGTATTTTAAGCTTCTTCTCCAATACTGCCAAAATTAAATTCAACCTGGAGATATCCACTCCAACCACTGTCCTTCTGGGAATAATAGCCTTGGTCTGACTAACTAAAGCCTGTATTTCAACCAGAATAGGTCTTTTACCCTCCATTATACCTATAACAACGGAGCCTTCTTTCTGAGATGTCCTTTCCTCTAAAAACACTTCAGAAGGATTCATTATTTCTCTAAGTCCGTTTTCTATCATCTCAAATACACCAATCTCACTGGTAGTACCAAAACGATTTTTAACAGTTCTAAGTATTCTAAACTCCCCTGTTCTTTCACCTTCAAAAGATAACACAGTATCTACCATGTGCTCAAGCACTCTTGGTCCCGCTAGTTCCCCTTGTTTAGTAATATGAGCCACTATAAAAAAGGATATATTATTTTCTTTCCCTATACGCATAATATCGTTAGAAGTTTCTCTTACTTGAGACACACTACCCGGTGCTGAGCTAATAGATTCTTTAAATAAAGTCTGTATAGAATCTACAACTACAAATATGGGTTCATTTTTTTGTACATGTTCCTCTATTTTATCCAAATTAGTCTCGGAAACTATAAAGAGATCATCAGATAATGCCTTAAGCCTATCCCCCCTCATTTTTATCTGTTCTTCGGACTCCTCTCCTGAAACATATAATACTTTTCCATATCTTTTGGCAATATTACTGGCAGTTTGCAAAAGTAATGTGGATTTTCCTATTCCTGGAGCACCTGATATAAGTGTAATAGATCCCCTCACAATACCTCCACCTAAAACTCTGTTCAATTCCATTATACCAGTATCAAGTCTTTCATATTCACCTGATTTTATATTATTTATACTTTTAGGTGTACTGCTAAATCCTAAATGCTTAAAAGATTCTATTTGAGGGGACTTAATTTCTTCCACCATACTGTTCCAACTGTTACAACTAGGACATTTCCCGAGCCATTTTGGAGATTGATATCCACATTTCTGGCACGTAAAAACAGTTTTTTTTCTTGCCACTCAATTGTCTCCTTTCATATTAAAACATGATCATACAACATTTTTAACTACTTTTGTAAAAAATGTTTAGATTTCAATAAAAATTAAGCTTTATGCCTACAAGGCATAAAGTTTAATTTTTATCTTTTTAAAATAGCTTCAAGAATCATCTAGTTAAAGATACTCCTAATTAACTTTGTCGAAAAATAATTCTTCATTATTTACATCTACCTTTACATTATCTCCTTTTTTGACATTTCCTCTAAGCATTTCCTCTGAAAGTTTATCTTCTACAATTTTCGTTATAGCTCTTCTCAGCGGTCTTGCACCATAGGTTATATCAAAACCTTCCTTTGCCAATAATTTTTGGGCTTCTTCAGTAAAATTAATTTTTATATCTTGATCCATAAGCCTTGCAGAAACACTTTTCAACATGAGTTTTACTATTTGTAATAAATCTTTTTTCTCCAATTGATGGAAAACTATTATATCATCAATTCTATTTAAAAATTCAGGCCTAAAAGAATCTTTAAGTTCTTCCATTATATTATCTTTCATTTTTTCATATTGACTTTCCTTTGTGCTTTCATCTTCAATTGCAAATCCCATGGATTTTTGTTTTCTTATAGTAGATGCCCCCACATTGGATGTCATTATTATTATGGTATTTTTAAAGTTTATAGTCTTTCCTTTACCATCCGTCAATCTTCCATCTTCAAGTATCTGCAGCAGTATATTGAATACCTCAGGATGGGCTTTTTCTATTTCATCAAATAATACCACTGAATATGGATTCCGCCTTACTTTTTCAGTAAGCTGGCCGCCTTCATCATAACCCACATATCCTGGGGGAGAGCCTATAAGTCTAGATACAGTGTGTTTTTCCATGTATTCGGACATGTCAATTCTTATCATGTTATTTTCATCACCAAACATGGCTTCAGCTAATGCCTTTGACAGCTCTGTTTTTCCAACACCAGTAGGTCCCAAAAATATAAATGAACCTATAGGTCTTTTCGGATCTTTAAGTCCCACTCTAGCTCTTCTAACTGCCCTCGATATGGATTTAACTGCTTCGTCCTGTCCTATTACTCTCTTATGGAGAATATTTTCCAAATTCAACAGTCTCTCCGATTCCTTTTCAGTTAATTTTTCCACTGGAATATTAGTCCACTGAGATACAACCGATGCAACTTGCGGTTCTCCAACTATGAGGGTGGATACTTCTTTCTTAGTTTTCCAATTAGTTTTTAATCCCTCTAATTTATCCTTTAATTTCTTTTCCTCGTCTCTTAATTTAGCCGCTTTTTCAAAATCCTGAACTCTAATAGAATCTTCTTTCTCCTTAGTTATCTTTTCCAGTTCCTCCTCCTTTTTCTTTAGATCAGGTGGAGCAACCAGATTTTGTATTCTCACCTTAGCAGCCGCTTCATCAATTAAATCAATGGCTTTATCTGGCAAATATCTATCCGTAATGTATCTATCTGACAAATTTACTGCGGCATCAATAGCCTCATCTATTATCTTCACCCTATGATGTGCTTCATATTTATCTCGTAACCCCTTTAATATTAAAACAGCTTCTTCTTTAGTAGGTTCCCCTACTAATATAGGCTGAAACCTTCTCTCAAGAGCAGAATCTTTTTCAATATACTTTCTATACTCATCTATAGTTGTAGCTCCAATACATTGAATTTCTCCTCTTGCTAAAGCAGGCTTTAATATATTTGATGCATCTATAGCACCTTCAGCTGCTCCTGCCCCTATTATAGTATGAACTTCATCAATAAACAATATTACATTACCTGATTTTCTTATTTCTTCCATAACTTTTTTAAGTCTTTCCTCAAATTCTCCTCTGTATTTTGAACCTGCTATCATGGAGGAAAGATCCAATGTGACCACTCTTTTCCCTTTTAAAAGCTCAGGAATATTAGCTGAAACTATTTTTTCTGCAAGTCCCTCTGCTATGGCAGTTTTCCCTACACCAGGATCTCCTATTAAACAAGGATTATTTTTAGTTCTTCTGCTCAATATTTCAAGAACCCTTTGAGTTTCTTTCTCTCTGCCTATTACTGGATCCAATTTTCCTTCTCTTGCCATATCAGTCAAATCCCTGCCAAACTGATCAAGCGTTGGAGTAGGTTCACCCTTTTCCTTTTTAGTTCCATTTAAATTTGAAGACTGCTCTCCTGAAAGCGCATCTACGAGCTCTTTTCTAAGCTTATTGAAATCTGCTCCTAAATTATTTAAAATAGTAAAAGCTACACCTTCTGACTCTCTAATTAGCGCAAGCAAAATATGCTCCGGGCTAATATAATTATGATTCAAGTTTCTAGCTTCAAACAAACTCAATTCTAAAAGCCTCTTTGTCCTAGGGGTAAGTGGAATCTCCTTGTTATATAGATCTATTTCTCCTCTGCCCTCATATTCTTCTATAAAGCTTCGCACTGTTTCAATAGTAATATTCATATTATTTAAAAGATTCTTAGCTATTCCATCTTCTTTTAATATACCAAGAAGTACATGTTCCGTACCCACGTATCCATGTTGAAGCGCTTGAGCTTCTTCTTGGGCGTAGATCAGCACTTTTTGTGCCCTCTCTGTAAATCTTCCAAACATCATAACCAAATTCACCTTCCCTTTTACTGGGCTGTATTTACAGCCAATTTTTCTCTAACGAGCTTTGCTCTATTAAAATCTCTTTCATTACTCGACAAATTTTTATCATATTGCTTTTGTATAGCAGCCGGTTGTATATTCACTAAAAGATCATTTAATGTAACTTTATTCACATCATTAATTATTCCCATCTCTACTCCCAATCTTACATCGGATAAAAGCTTCAGGCATTCATTTGAATTTAAAAGTACAGCTGATCTCAATACACCAAGTGCTCTATAAATTCTATCCTCCAGCTCATATTTATATTTTTTCATAAGACTGCCTCTGGAAATTTTCTCCTCATTTATCACCTGAATAACTATAGCCTTTAAGCTGCTTAATATTTCTTCTTCACTTCGTCCTAAAGTTATCTGATTAGAAATCTGGTATATGTTTCCCACAGGTTTAGAGCCTTCACCATACAATCCTCTAATGGTCATTCCAACCTGGGCCAATGCATTCAACAGTCCATTCATTTGATTATTCAGTGAAAGTGCCGGCAGATGCAGCATAACAGATGCTCTCAATCCCGTGCCAATATTAGTAGGACATGCTGTCAAATAACCTAACTTTTCATCAAAGGCATATTCTAGATTTTCTTCAAGAAGATCATCAATTTTATCACTTAAGCTATAGGCTTCTTCTAAATTTAATCCTGCTGTTATACACTGAATTCTTACATGATCCTCTTCATTTATCATAATACTTACGGTTTCTTTATCATTGAGAATAAAAGCGGTTTTATCACTATTTTCTATTAAATTTTTGCTTATAAGATGTTTTTCCAGATAAAGCTGCCTCTCATTATTATTTTTTTCCCATAAATAATTAGTTTTAAATTCCTGTCTAATTTCCGGTGAAGTATAAAAAGCATTTTCTATACCTTTTATTACATCCCTGCTCCTTTCTACATTTAATTTACGAGGGAAAGGAACTTTAGCCAAATTTCTCGCCAGCCTCATTCTGCTACTTATAACCAAATCTTCCTTATTATCACAAGTAGTAATCCAATTGTCCACAGCTAATCCTCCTTTCTGTTATCTTTATTTTGCCCATTTTGTCCCTCTATGTCTTTTATCATGTCTCTTATTGTGGCTGCCTTCTCATACTCTTCTAGAGACACTGCATTTTTAAGATCTGCTTTCAATTTTAAAAGCTTTTTCTCTTTAATCATATTTTTTCCAGCTCTTTTTGGTATTTTCCCTTTATGATCTAAATTAACCTGAACTCTTTTAATAATTGGGCCTAAAATATTGCTAAAGTTTTTATAACACTCGCTGCATCCTAAAAGACCTGTTTTTTTAAATTCATTATATGAAGTTCCACAATTTTTACAGGATATATCAAAACTCTTATACTGCTCGTTATTGGCATTTATCATATAATCCATAATTCCGCCTAATATATTCTGGAAACTAAATGGAGATACAAAATCTATCTGAGGTACAAAATTAAGTTCCCCTTTTTCCATGGCACATTTTTCACATAAATTAATATCCCGTCTGGAACCATTTATTATCTTCGTTATATGAACTGTAGCTTCATTTTTTTTACATATATCACAAAGCACATTATCACTCCCATATATATTGTTATTACTTTAACACAATTTTATTATATCACATATTTATCTATTAATAACAAATTTAGGTGTATTAAATATAAGCACCATAACTGCCTTTAATATCTCTGCCCTCAATTTATTCTTGCTCTCAAGTTGAACATTGTTTAACGTCCTATCATTTATTACAGTCTTTAATATCATATTTTCCCTTTCCGTTATTACTTCCTCTTCAAATAATCCCTCTATGATCTTTACAGCTGAATTATAAGTTATACTATCTCCTATCTTTCTGATTATGGTTTTAAGCAAATTTTTATTGCAATTAAACTCAATCTTTCTTATAATTATACATCCGCCGCCACCTCTTTTACTTTCTATATAATAACCTTTATCCATAGTAAATCTAGTAGTCAACACATAATTTATCTGGGAAGGAGCACAACTAAAATAGTTGGCCAAATCATTTCTTCCAATCTGAAGCTGAGTTTCATCGCTATTATTAAACATATCTTTTATAAATTCTTCTATTATATCTGACAGTCTTGCCACCTTATCACCTTCTGACTTTGACTTTCTTTGACCTTTATTTAATAATATTATTTATATCCCTTTTAATCAACTTCTATATAAGCTAATATTAAGCAATTTACATTCATATATTCAATATATCTGATATTTTATCCATTTTTTAAAATATATATTAATTTTAATTGCAATTTATATTGTCTCTACCTTTTTCACCTTCCCTAAATGTGACAAATCCCCATATAACACAACCGTAGCTTGTCCATTTTGTATATTTACTTGACTCAAACTCGTCTGATGAATATAGGGTGTATGCCATAACTCATCCAAAGACATACCCTGAAAATATGACATTATTATCTTTAAAGTCACAGCATGAGTTACAAATAATACACTTTTGCTCTCATATTTATTTATAACTTCTTTAATTAAGGGTATTATTCTTGCTCTCACCTGTTCAAATTTCTCGCCGCCAATTGGCTCATAAATTTTAGGGTTAGTCCAAAAATTATGAAGCTGTTCTGAGTTTTTTTTCTCAATTTGTTTTTGATCAAAACCTTCCCATTCTCCTAAATCTATTTCCATAAGCCTTTCATCTTTTATTATGGGTATATTTTTGGAATTTACTAATATTTTTGAAGTCTTTATTGCTCTACCCGACGGACTGGAATACACCACACTAAAATCAATATTTTCCAATCTTTTTCTTAATAAATTAGCTTGTCGAATTCCTCTCTCAGTAAGAGGTGAATCCTTTCTACCCTGCATTCTCATTTCAGTATTCCACAATGTTTCTCCATGCCTTGTCATATACAATTTAATCATACATTTCTCCCCTTATCAACAGTTTAACATTATTTTACATACGACATAGTTCTTATAATTTTTTATTATACCATACAATTTTTATTTTTTTAATTTATTCCCTACATTTTAAATGCTTTTATGTAACGCCGCTTTCCATCACAAGTTTCATTTAAGCTAACAGTAAATTTTTTATTCTTCAGCATATTGCATATTATTTCTTTATTTTCATCATCATCTCCATCTATCTCTATCGTCAAATTGTCATTTTCCCCTATTATCGACATATAATCATATACACTACTATAATCCTCTAAAACAATCTTCCCTTTTATATTCATTTTATATTCAGACATATTATCTATCTCCTGTAGATTAAGTACTTATTAACAAAATTATTATTTATTCTAAACAGCCAAAATATACATAAGCTTAAAAATTTGAAAATATATCAGATAACTTTACTTTTACCCTATCTACAGGATTTCAATCAAAATTTATAAATAGAAAACTTCCAACATATATTATATATTAAAAATAGAACAATTAATAAAAAAGGGGGAGATTATATGTCAATAACAGTTGAAAATATGCTTAAAATTAAAAGTTTCTCTGACTTTAAAATATTAGCAGGACATGATGGAACAAACAGAAGGGTTAAATCCGTCACTGTCATGGAAGCACCAGATATGTATAAATGGCTAAAGGGCGGCGAATTTTTTATTACAACTGGTTACTGGATGAAATATGTACCTAATAAAATTGAAGAATTGATAATTAAAATTGAAAATTCAGGTGCTTCTGCATTTGGCATAAAACTCAACAGGTTTATCGATGCACTCCCGGATAAAGTGCTCAAAACAGCTGACAACCTATCCTTTCCAATAATACAGATACCTTCTTATTGTGCATTTATAGACATTATAAATCCTGTACTTTCTTTAATTATAAATCAACAAGCTCTAAAACTAAAGTATTCCGAAAATATTCATAGATCATTTACTTCTCTTGTTATAAATGGAGGTAACACACAACAAATAGTTGATACCCTGGGAAATATATTGAAAATCGATGTTGCATTTTATGATACATATTTTGATAAAAAATACGTCAATTCAAATTTGGATAAGTTTTCCAAATTCTTTAATGACATTAAATCATTTGAAATAGATAAAATTTTGTCGTTATATGATCATTATCCAATAAATATAGATAAAAAAAATTATGGATATATTATTATATCCAACGAAAAAATAAAAAATAAATATGTGTCTGAATACAATAAAATGGTTGTAGAACACGCAAGTACGGTATTAAAACTCGATATTCAAAAAAAAATATCCAACATGCAAATAGAAGAAAAATATAGAAATGAATTTGTAAGAGACTTAATAACAAATAATATAAAAACAAGTGAAGAAGTAAAAAATAGATCCAAACTCTATAATTGGAATTTTGACGCAGGGATAATATCTATTATTGTAGATATAGATAATTTCAAGATGAATTATCTAAAAATAAAGAACAAAAAAATGAATTATAGTCTTGAAAATACAAAACTAATCATATTTAAATCTGCAATAAAAATTTTAAAGAAATATTTTAAAGAAGTTCCCTATACTACATTCAATGATAGCCTTACCTTATTAATTAAGCCTATATATAAAGATAAATTAAAATTTTCCAACAAGTTAAAAAAAATATGCAGAGAAATAAATGCAAACATACTAAAAAAAACCAATTTTACAGCTACTATAGGAATTGGAAATTATGAATCATCAGTAATGAATTCTCATATAAGCTATAAAAATGCTAAAATGGCAGTAAAATTAGGACGAATTATATACAAGTGTAATAACGTAATTTCTTATGATGAACTTGGTATATATAAATTATTGTCGCTAATATATAAAAGTAATGCTGCAAAAAATTTTTATTTATCTAATTTACAGGAATTAATAGATCACGATAAAAAAAATAATGGAGATTTGCTAAATACACTATACTATTTAATAAAAAACAATTGGAACCTTAAGGTTACTTCTGAAAAAATGTATTTACATTATAATACTATAAAATATAGGTTTAATAAAATTAATGAACTGCTAAATGTTGATCTCAGAAATTCTGAAGAAAGAATAAATATAACCATATCCTTAAAATTAATGGAGATGGCTGAGTAGTACAAAACTCAGCCATTATTTTTATATTATTGGAACAGTGTAAATGCTATATGCTAGTGATAAGATATACCAAATAAGTTATTAGAAAGAGGGTTTATAAATTGTACGATATTGTAATAAAAAATGGAAAGATCATATCAGGATGCGGAAATCCCTGGTATAAAGCAGACATAGGCATAATAGGCGATACTATATCTCACATAGGAAATATTTCAGAAAAAGATGCAAATGAAATAGTTGATGCTGAAGATCTCATTGTTTGTCCTGGCTTTATCGATGCACATTCCCATGGAGATCTAAGGATACTTGGTGAACCAACGGCCTCAGAGAAATTAATGCAGGGTGTAACAACTGAAATAAACGGCCAGTGTGGAATAGGAATTGCCCCAATAAAAAACGAAGACAAAGAAAATTGGAGAAATTATATTTATGGAATATTCGGAGAATATCCTGAAATTCACTTCAACTGGAATACGTTAGAACAATACCTAAAAGAAGTTGAAAAAAAGCAACCGTCAATTAATGCTGGATATTTGGTAACTTTCGGAGCCGCAAGGCTTATGGTAATGGGTTTTGACAGTAGAGAACCCAATGATGATGAGATAAAAAAAATTGTACAAATTATCGATGAATCTATGAAGTCAGGAGCCTTCGGTATGTCTCTAGGTATGATATATGTCCCAACAGTATTTGCAACTAATAGAGAACTGATAGAAACCTGTAAAATAGTTGCTGAAAATAATGGTGTGGTAGGAATACACATGAGAAATGAAGGAAATGATTTGATAAATTCAGTGCAGGAGGTAATTAATCTAACCAAAGAAACCGGAGTCTCCTTTCAAATTTCCCATTTAAAAGCTGGTGGAAAAAATAATTGGCATAAATCCATAGATAAAGTTATCAAAATGATTGAGCTAGCTAGAGAAGATGGATTTGACATAACCTTTGATCAATATCCTTATGATTCATGCAGTACCATGTTAAGACAGGTTCTGCCTCCATGGGTTCTCGATGGGGGAAATGAAAAAATGAAAGCAAGAATTTCAGATAAAGATATCAGGGTTAAAGTCAATAGGCAGATAAACGGGGAGTCTCCCGTGGATGGGCTGACTTCAAAAGCCGGTTGGGACAATTATGCTAATCTAGGCGGGTGGGACGGAATACTTATAACTTCAGTGAAATCCAAAAATAGCCAGAAATGCTTAGGGAAAACCATTAAACAGCTATCAGACGAAATGAATAAAGAACCTATAGATGTAGTATGTGATTTATTAATAAAAGAAGACGGTGCAGTTGGAATGGCAGTATATATGATGTGTGAAGATGATGTAAAAACTATTTTAAAACACGAATTAGGAATGGTTGGAACAGATGGACTATATGGCGGCAAACCACACCCAAGATTATATGGCACATTTCCAAAAATACTTGGTAAATATGTAAGACAAGAAAATTTAATATCTCTAACTACAGCTATAAGAAAAATAACATCATACCCTGCTCAAAGATATGGAATTAGAGACAGAGGAATGATACTGCAGGGGATGAAAGCGGATATCACAATATTTGATGAAAATAAAATCATTGATAATTCCACATTTAATGATCCATTTCATTATCCTGACGGGATAAAATATGTACTAGTCAATGGGAAAATTGAAGTAAAGAATAATAAGATTGTCAATAAAGGTAATGGAAATGTACTACTAAAAAAATAATACATTTTTCTGTTCAATTCTAATATATTAATATTAGCGTTCTAAAATCCAGAATATTATGAATTAAAGGAAGGGAAAAAGCATGCCAAAAAAAAGAAATATAATCTTACTAATTTTATTTATCACATGGACTGTATGCTACATGGACAGAATGGTAATGACTGTTGCCATACCATATATCGCTAAGGATTTTAATTTGACATCAGTTGAAATGGGTGTTGTGATAAGTGCATTTTTCTTAGGATACGCACTTTTTCAAATCCCAGGGGGTATGCTGGCAGATAAATTTGGGGCCAGAAAAGTCATGGCTATAGCCGTTTCATGGTGGTCAGCATTTACTGCCTTTACTGGTATGGCTACTTCGCTGCTTAGCATGTTGATCATTCGATTCCTATTTGGCCTGGGTGAGGCCAGTTTTCCGGGAGGTTCGTGGAAAACCGTTTCCACCTGGTTCCCAAAAAAAGAAAGGGCAACCGCCAATTCTTTTATGCTGTCTTCAAACTCTTTAGGTCCTGCAATTGCACCTTTATTTGTAGTAGGAATTATGGCAGCCTTCAGTTGGCGATCTGTATTTTATTTTCTGTTTATTCCAGGCATGATAGTTGTTGCATTAATCTTATACTTTGTAAGAAATAAACCTGAAGATAGCAATATGATATCCCCTGAGGAATTAAAAATAATCAATGAAAAAGACCCTGAAGAATGCTCAGCTAATAAACTAAGTTTTAGGGATGTTGTTAAACTTCCTGTGGTATGGAAAATATTTTTTACTTTTTTCGCTTTTGACATAGTGTTTTGGGGGTTTTCTTCCTGGATACCCACTTATTTAGTAAATGCACGTGGTTTTAAATTAGTAAAGATGGGCATAATTGCATCACTACCTTTCTTCGCAGGAACAATAGGAACTGTTGCAGGAGGTTATTTTTCCGATAAATATTTTGTCGGTAAGCGCCGCTTTGTAATTATAATTTCCTTAATATCTACAGCTCTCTGTTTAATCTTAACTTATATAACTCCAAATGAAGCATTAGCTATGACTTTTTTAACTTTTACTGGATTCTTCGTCTGCATGGCATTTGGCGGTATTTGGGCTCTCCCAATGAATATTTTACCTTCTGAGGTAATGGGTTCATCCTCCAGACTTATTAATTTTGCCGGTCAAATTGCAGGATTTATTTCACCAATTGCAATAGGATTTCTAGTTCAAATGGCTGGAGGTTCGTTTGGAATAGCATTTGCCTTTCTTGTCGTTGCCTGCCTTATTTCCACTAGTATTGCGTTCACAATACATGAAAAGAAAGAGGTGAATATAAATGGAAAAACAAATTGAGTTTCTTAAAGAGCTTTTAAATACTAATAGTGTAAATCCTCCTGGTAATGAAGAACAAATTGCCAAAATAATCGCTAAAGAATTAAATGAAAACGGCATCGCCTCAACCATACGTCCTATAGAAGAAAACCGTGCTTATTTAATAGCAAAGCTTAAAGGAAATGGTAACAAAAAAAGTTTAGTATTTTCAGGACATATGGACACAGTACCACCAGGAGATATTCCCTGGAAATACAAACCTTTTGAGGTACAGGAAATAAACGGACGTCTTTATGGCCGTGGAGCATCAGATATGAAAGGTGGACTGGCTGCTTTAACAATGGCTATGGTTGAAATCGCTAAAGAGGGGATCCCTTTAGAAGGTGATCTCATTTTAGCTGCTACTGCAGGTGAAGAAGTTGATAGCCTTGGAGCAAAAGCAGTAATACAAGATGGTATTTTAAAAAATATAGGGGCGATGATAATCGGAGAACCAAGCAGCAATGAAATTTTTATTTCTCATAAAGGAGCATTATGGCTTGAGGTGATTTCTTATGGTAAAACTGCACATGGTTCAATGCCAGATAAGGGAATTAATGCAATTGAAAATATGAATTCTTTAATAAACATTCTCCACAACAGATTTAAATTTAAATATAAGGAAAACAACCTGCTTGGAGAGCCAACTTTAAATATTTCTATTATTTCCGGCGGAATCAGGACTAATATGGTTCCTAACATATGTAAAATGCAAATGGACATACGTACAGTTCCAGGACAAAATCATCAAGAAATTATATCAGATATTAAATTCCTAATAAAAGAAATCGAAAAAAATTCCAATGCTAAATTTGAATTAAAAATATTAAATAACTTAATAGCAGTTGAAACTTCAATGGATGATCCATTCGTTGAATTGGCACAATCTACAGCAGATGAATTATTTAATTATGAACACAAATTTAAAGGAGCAAAATATTATACAGATGCATCCACATTTGTTTCTGGATTAAAAACCAATTTTCCATTATTTATTTATGGTCCAGGTGAAGAATCAATAGCACACCAAGCAAATGAATATATAGAAATAAGCAAATATTTGGATGCCATTAAATTTTATAAAAAAATAGCCTTAAGATACCTTAAATAATATGCCTTATAAAGAGAGTATAGTAAATAATTTTAAGGTTCTAATGAGAATTATCTAGTTTGGAGATGATAAAAATGACCATCATGGAAGAAGCTCAAAAAATTAAACCCTGGATGGTGGATCTCAGA
>NZ_JBHMIY010000046.1:0-21503 GCF_042436595.1 Clostridium sp. MT-14 | reverse complement strand
ATATATCCTATTTATGAAAATTTATCTTTTAGCACAACAGGTTAATATACAAATATGGTATTGCTGTGTGGTATACTGTATTTAAAATGAAGATTTTCGTGTAAAACCGAAAATCAACATTAATTGTGAATTGTACATTGTAAACTGTGAATTGAATAGTGGAGGTATACAATATTGGAACATAAAAATAGCGTAAAAACTAAATTGTCACTGCTTGAGAAACAGGATATTATAGCGTCAGATGTCCAGAAGGAAATTTTAAATGATGAAATAGCTGCTCTTCCTCCTATAAAGGAAAATGATATAAATATATCTACGATTTATGCCTTTGAAGATAGTGAGAACATAGAGACTAAAGTTTATTTTAGAAATGGTCTCCACAGGAAAGTGAATTTTGAGTACCTGCCTTTAAGTCTTTTGAATTCAAAAGGTCAGGTAATTGGAAAAAAAGTATTTGATCTTACCGGTATAGGAGATTTGGATTATGGTGTCGCAAGACCTTGGAAACTCTTGTTTGAGAAGTCCAAAGTTGATATGGACAAGTTTTCTCCTAAAGGTTGCCGTGTAGTTTTTGATGGTGGGCTGAAAGCTGTGAAATATGCACCCATTACCCTTGATGAAACTTCTGTAGAAGATGGAAAATATGTACCAATGTTCAAAACATTCATGGAGAGTCTTCCAAAAGTACAGCGTGAAAGTGTGGCTATATCCAAATTTAAGATTGCAATTCAGAAGCCGGGTAAAATTATAGTTACTCTTTTAATTAGAAATGGCTGCAGAAAGTCTGTTAAGCTTGATAAGCTGCCTATTACTATAAGGGATGAAAAAAATACTGTTGTGGCATCTTCAAACTTTGATACAAAAGGACTGGAAGTGGGTCCAATGAAGGCGAGAGTCTGCAATTTTATATTTGGTACGAATTTAAACATAGACAATACTGTTGTGATGGATAACTGGAATGTAGATTTTTCTCCGAATGTTATTAGGATGTCATAGTCTTTAGGGGACTGACCCCACCCATTTATTGGGCGGGGGTCAGTCCCCTTAGCAATTATTGGAAAAGAAGTACTGAAATACCGCTTTTTTCTTTTTGCTTGATATATGAATGTATATTTGACTCTTATATAAATTCAAGCTATATGGTACAATATTCATATAATGCTAAAAAAGACTGGAGGTAGTAAATTTTATGAATAGAAATACCATAAAGGCTATAGGCGGTACTGCCGTATTTTCTCTTATAATATCTGCGGCTACCCCTGTGGCCACTGTAAAGGCTTCAGAAAATGAATTCAGTCAGTTGGGTGGAGCTGATGTTTATGAAACTGCAGCGGCGGTTTCCGGATCCAATTGGACTAGCAGTGACAATGTCATCCTTGTGTCCAGTGATGGATATGCGGATTCAATAAGTGCAGCTGTCCTTTCAAAAAGGCTCAATGCGCCTATTCTTTTGACTGGCAGTTCGGAATTAAGCAGCGTTACAAGTGATGAAATAAGCAGGTTAAATGCGAAAAACATATATATAATAGGTGGAGAAGGAGTCATTTCTAATGGCATAAGATCCGGACTGAAAAGTAAAGGTTATAATTTGATTGAACTTTCGGGAAAAAACAGATATGATACCAATACGGCTGTGGCAAAAAAACTTGTTGAGCTTGGCATGGATCCTTCCAGTGTGATGATGACGGGCGGAGAAGGATTTTCAGATGCACTTTCTGCGGCACCAGTAGCTTCTGCTAAGGATGAAATACTTCTTCTTGGTGGAAATAATATTAACAGTATGGCATCTGTAGTCGATTTTGTAAAGGATAATGAATCCAAGGTTACAGTTATAGGCACGAATAATCTTATAAATGACAGCACTTATAAAACCCTTGGGGCAGTTCAAAGAATAAACGGGGGAAAGGATAGGTTTGAAACGAATTTAAATATACTTAGAGCTTTTTCTGATGTTTTGAAATCGGAGAGAATATATGTGGCTAATGCATCTGGAGACAGATATGCTGATTCACTTATAGCAGCTTCTATTGCAGGTATAGATTCGTCTCCATTGGTGTTAATAAGCGGAGAGGGTGAATCTCAAACAGAGAGTGCACTGGATTATATTAAGTCAAAGTCTGCTTCAGATACGGCATTGAATGTAATTTCGGAGAATGGCGTTATTTCCGATAGTACCATTTCGGATATTAAAAATGCGGCACAGGGAGTTGTTAATGACAGTAATACGGTGAAATCTGTAGCTACAGTTGGGCTGAATCAGGTAAAGGTCACTTTTAATACCGTTGTAGATGAAAATTCTGCTGAAAGAGCTGCAAATTATGAGATTGATGGTTCAAGTCTTGGCTCTGAGGCAAAGACACAGGCGTCGGCATATCGCCAGGATGACGGTAGAAGCGTTGTGATAACTTTTAGAAATCCGTTTAAACAGGGAGAAAAAGTTACATTTGGTGTTAAAAATTCTGTAGCTACTGAAGATTCTAATGACAATATAGATAAGTATGAAAAAGATGTTGTTTTCCAGGAATCCGGATATCCGTCACTTCAGTCTGTAACGGCTGTCGGGGGCAATAAACTTCAGGTTAGATTTTCAGAACCTATTAGAATGAAAGAAAGCGATTATTCTTCAATGAAGATAAACAGAAAAAGCATTTTAAATTATGGGCTTGATAAATCTTATACTGAGATGAAAAATCAATCTGGTGACTGGGCTGACGGAGTGGATTTTTATTTTAATTCACCTTTGCCTATAGGAGACAATACATTCAGCATATCAGCCGGAACTTCTGGAAGTAAATTTGATAATGGGGCGAATATACCCATCCAGGATCAGTCAAAAAGTTTCACTATTCAGTCTGTATCCGGGAGGCCGCAGGTTCAACGTGTTACCAGCAATAATTCTGGTGTTTTGTATGTACATTTTGATAGGGCTATGGACAAGCAAACTGCACTTGAACCCAGTAACTATAAAATAAATGATACTACGGTAAATGTGGATTCCTCTTATGTTACTTTTGATTCTGGCTCAGGAGATAAGACGGTTAAAATACAGAAAGTTGCAAGCATGTTTAAGCAGGGAGTTAATTCAGTTACCGTAGATGATGATGTGGAGGATACTTTTGGGAATTCGGTCTCTAAAACAACATCCACTCTTTATTATGGAAATGATACTGAAAAGCCTACAGTTAGTTCTGCTAATATATTGAATGAAAATACCATACGTGTGAAGTTTAGCAAGGATGTTTTGAGAAGTTATGCGACAAATAAGGGAAATTATAGAGTTACAGATTCCAGTGGTACTGATATAAGTTATAAAATTGATGAGGTAAATACTGTTACTGTAGACGGTAACAATAACAGGACATTTGATATCAAATTTGATGAAGACACATTGAGGGATTCTAGTTATACTTTATATGTGGAAAATGTAATAGATACCCAGGCAAAACCGAATTTGATGGAACCCTACAGTACGGTTATTTCAGGGACGGATGATGAACAGGTAAAGGTTACCCAAATAGTTAGAAGATTTGATAATAGTCATGCTGTTGCTATATTTTTCAATAAAACTATGGATGATGCTTCTATTTCAAATCCGTCAAATTATGTCTTCGAGGATGGAACAGGTGAAATAAGGGATATTCCAGGCAGTGCTATTGTAACTCCAGCATATGATGATAAAAGCGTTACTGTTGAGTTTTCTTCAAAGTATACCATAGGAAGCGGCTCTACTGCCTCAAGTGTAATAAGAGTTGGAGTAAGGGATGTGGTAGATAAGGATGGAAACAGGATCCAGCGTGGTTCATATGTGGGAAATATAGATATGGAAAGCAGTAATGGTCCTAAACTGATACCTGATACTGCCAGGATGACTTTTGTTGGCAGTGATATAAATGTAAAAATTTCTCTTTCTGAATCTCTCGATATTATGGATTTAAATGACTTCAGGGTAGATGGGTACAAACCTGATGCTGGAAATACCAATGGAAATGATGTTATTCTCATATATAAATCTGGAGTTGATGATAATGAAAAAATAGATGCCATAAGGGAATGTGGTGAAAGTACGAATGTAAGTGTAGTAAGCACAAATTCCCTTGATTCTGCGGGTCGAAATATAAGAACAGGTTCTACTAAGGTCTATATACCTCCTATGACAAAATCTGATAATTTTAGTGTACTTGATTCTTCTTCTGGATCGGATACTATAAAAATAGCTTTCAATCAGGACATAGATGATGATATACAGAACTACTACAGTGACGATTTTGTGTTTGTAAACCAGTCCGCTGATAAAAAAATCACTCCAAGCTCTGTAAGTATAGATGAGAAATATGTGGTTTATAAATTTGCTGCTTCTTCTTTTGACAAAGGTGATACCATCAAGATTTTTGCGAATGATGATGCCGCAAAAATAAACATAAGAAGTGAAAAGCATAATGATTCAGGTTACACTACTTATTCGCCTATAAGGGAAGATTTGGTCGGATATATAATTACTGCAAAATAGGGGTCTGTCCCCCACCCAAATATTGTTATGGGGTCTGACCCCATAACAATATTTGGAAAAGGAGCGCTATTTTAGTGCTTCTTTTCCTTAGCACATGAAAGACTTAATAAAATATCACCATTTAAAAGGTAGTATTCAAGATTTCTACCGACATAGGTAGAATAGACCGCTGCGTGGTGGCGGACAAATTATGAACAGCACAAAAAGAATCGTCAGAAATGGCGGTTCTTTTTACGTGCACCCAGCCCAATCATGGGCGGCAGCTTGATGGGGCTAGATAGTAGCAGTTATTAGCTAAAGGCAAGGGTGTCCGTTGTGAAACTGAATCTGAAGGAAGTTGGGAGCAAAGTCTCGGCCTGAGGAATACAAACTACATACAAGGCTGAAATGTGCTAGGTAAGTTTGCGTAACAAAACGAAGCCCTAAACTATCTGAAACAGGTAGTGTAAATGTAGCAGATATGTGGAGGGAAAGTAAGCGTTCTTACCTGGGGAGATCTGATAGATATGTTATTGATATGAATTTAGAAATAACACCCCATACAGAAATGTATGACTGAACTATCAGAAGCCATAGTACATTGTAAAACGTGTAAGCATTGGAAAGACTGAACAGTATGAAGCTTTTAAAAATTAAAAAAACAAAGAAATACGTAGAAAGCAGACAACTTTATATTGAAGACTGTTTTCATGAAGATAAAGTGAAATTTGAAGATATGAGAATTTGTGAACACAAGAAAGAACTATTGGCGTACTGACAAAAGCTCTATTTTCTTTGTGTCTATAACTAATCTTAAGTTTGAAAAAGCCTGGTTAGTACCTTTACTTAAAAAATATACATAAGTATGTTAATTCTATTAAATCGTCATATACAGAATGGTATGCAATGATACGAATAGTATGTATGGTAGTAATGATACGTATGATTGATGTGAAGGTATACTAAATAAATTATTTAGCTCTTACTTGATTATTAAGTCTTAATCTGTAAAAAATGATAAAAATCCTAGAAGCATATTATAAGAAGATCTATTTACTTGATTTTAAGTATGTACAATATCAGAATTTTGATTGTATGGTTATATAGAGCTCAATACTGAATTTCAATAATTGCCATGAATATGCTTTATTATAATTTAATATAAGGTGTAAAATAAGGATGGGGGTGAGTATAGATGGCATTTACGATGAAACAAATTGACGGCATAACGGTTATCAATAACAGCGGTAAGGTTGTCTTTCATGCTAAGTATAATCCCAGATTTAGTAGAGATAGTACTTTCTTGAAAGATCCCGATAAGAACCTTTTTGAACTGTATCCTGGGCTCCAGCCTGAAGACAGTACCTTGCTCGAATGTGTAAAAAGTGGGAAACGTATTTACCGTGAGGATCAGAAATTTTATGATTGTAATGGTAATTTGATTAATACTGACAATGTGACTCTGCCTATTGTAAAAAGCGGCAAGGTGGTTGGGGCAATTGAGTTGTCCAAGGATATTACTTCTATTAATGATCTGGCTGGTGGTTGCAGTGGTGAAGTTAATGTGGGGCATAAAGACGGGAAATCCTATGCGCATTTTACTTATGGAGATATTATAACTCAAAATAAAAATATGATTGGAATAATTGAGAAGACGAAGATTATTGCAGATAGTATATCTCCTGTATTGATTTATGGGGAAACAGGTACCGGGAAAGAGCTGTTTGCCCAGTCGATTCATAATTACAGTGATAGAAAAAATAAACCTTTTATTGCGCAGAATTGTGCGGCATTACCGGAATCTCTTTTTGAATCCCTGCTGTTTGGGACGGTTTCAGGGGCTTTTACAGGTGCACACAATAAGCCGGGACTGTTTGAGACTGCTGATGGTGGTACATTATATCTTGATGAGATAAATTCGATGCCTCTCAATCTTCAATCCAAGCTTTTGAGGGTTTTACAGGATCGTCATGTAAGGAGATTGGGGGATATTAAATCCAGTAAGATTGACGTTAGAATAATAACTTCTATGAATGTAAATCCAGTAGATGCAGTGCATAAGAATATTTTGAGAGAGGATCTTTTTTACAGATTGAATGTAGTTGGTATAAAAATCCCGCCTCTCAGAGAAAGAAGAGATGACATTCCTGTTCTTGTGAACTTTTTTATAAGAAAATATAATAATTTGTTCCATCATAACGTGAAAGGGATTGAAAAAGAAGTATTTGATACGTTTCAAGAGTGCAGTTGGAATGGCAATGTCCGGGAGCTGGAACATGTGATAGAATCTGCAATTAATATTGTCAAGGATGGGTATATACATTTTCGTGATTTGCCTGTTTATCTTATTGATGAAATGGAAGAAAAAATGATTAACGTAGACAGGAAAAATGATATTCATTCTCTGAACGGAGTAGTTGAATTAGTCGAGAGAAAAATAATAAAAAGATCAATTGAAAGGTGCATGGGAAATATATCGCAGACTGCAAAACTGTTAAATATACCACGACAGACGCTGCAGTATAAAATCCAGAAATATAATATTAAAATTTGATATATAGAATAAAGGCTCATTATAATACTATGCTGTAATTTCAGCAGAATTGCTTAAAATTCAGCTGAAAACGTTTTTGAGAAATTCCGTGTAAATAATGAGCTTGGAATATAAATTGCTTTATTGAGCTGCCTGAAATCGGGCAGTTTTTTTAGTTGGGCTTATTATTTTAGACCAGGCAGACTGCGGGTTTAAGGGTGTTTTTTATATTGGTATGCATTTTGCTCCAGACATGTAAATGAAATTAATTATAAGGAGGAATATATATGATAATAGGAGTACCAAAAGAAATAAAAAACAATGAGTATCGTGTAGCCGTAACTCCAACCGGGGTTAGAGAATTTGTCAAGCATGGGCACGAGGTCATCATTGAAAAAAATGCGGGGATAGAAAGTAATATTTCAGATAGTGATTATGAAAAGGAAGGTGCTGAAATTGTTTCAAGAGAAGAGGTGTTTTCCAGAGCTGAGATGCTGTATAAGGTGAAGGAAATTCTACCTGAAGAATACAAGTACATGAGGGAAGGGCTTATAGTTTTTACCTATATACACTCAAATGCTCACAGGGAGGAAACTGATGTTTTGCTGAAAAATAAGATCATAGGTGTGTCGTATGAAGATATTGAAGACGAAGATGGAAATTTTCCTCTATTAAGTCCTATGAGCAAGATTGCAGGTAGAGGAGGGTTTATAGCTGCCTGTGAATATGCTCAGAAGATAAAAGGGGGAAGGGGACTGCTTTTAGCCAATGTTCCCGGTGTGAGATCTCCTAAAATAACTATTATAGGTGCTGGTTCTGCTGGATTAGGAGCTGCGGAACTTGCTTCAGCATTTGAAAATCGAGTTTCTTTACTGGATATCAGTATGAAAAAGTTGGAATATGCAAAGTTAGTACTTCCCAAAAATGTAGAGTTGTTATATTCCAATGAAATTAACATTATGAAGTGTATTAAAGATTGTGATGTGCTTATAAACTGTATATTGTGGCCTAAAAATAGAAAAGACCATCTTGTATCCAGAGATATGCTGAAGCTTATGAAAAAAGGGGCCATGATAGTTGATGTTGCTTGTGATGAAAGAGGTGCCATAGAAACATGCAGATCCACTTCTCATGATGATCCGGTTTATTTTGATGAAGGTATAATGCATTATTGTGTGGACAACATACCTTCTGCTTTTTCTGAAACTGCCACAACTCTTTTATGTAATGCCACGCTGCCGTATGCTCTTAAGATAGCCAATAAGGGAATTAAAAAAGCTATGCTGGAAGATGAGTATATGAGAAAGGGACTGTGCTTTTATTACGGTACCCTTACCTTGAAAGAGACAGGGTTGAAGCAAAATAGGGAATTTAAATCACCGGAAGAAGTACTTGGTATGTAAAGTGATTTTATTTGGGAGGTATTGTGTATATGAGTAATAATGTACAGACCGGAGGAAAGTTGAAAAAGGATCTTGGGTTTCCCGCAGCAGTTGCCATGGTAGTTGGCAGTGTAATTGGATCCGGTATATTTATGGCCCCGCAGAATATGGCAGAAGCTACAAATCCCAAAACTGCAATGCTGGCATGGATCATTACAGCTGCGGGATCAATATGTATTGTATTGAGTTTTTCGCATATGGTTGAATTGATCCCAAGGACAGGTGGACCTGTAATATATGCAGATGCTGCTTTTGGTCAGTGGGGTGGATTTTCTATTGCATGGAGTTATTGGGCGTGTGCCTGGATTTCACAGGCGGCTTTTATAACCGGTGGAGTTAGGTATTTAAGCGTTATTTTTCCAATTATAGATCAAAATAGAGTGATAGCTTTTGTTGTAGCATCATCACTGCTGTGGATTTTAAATATAATAAATATTTTTGGAGTTAAAAAAGCCGGATATGTTCAGGTTGCTACAACTATATGTAAGCTTGTTCCATTAATAGTGTTTGTGATATTGGCTCTATTTCACTTCAATATTATTAATTTTAATACGGTATCTTCACCGCAGGTTGATAATTCGGGAACTTTACCTTCAGCTATAGCTATAACCATGTGGGCGTTTTTAGGTTTTGAAATGGCTACGGTACCTGCAGGAGAAACAAAAAATGCTGGAAGTAATTTAAAAAAGGCAGTACTGTATGGAACGCTGTTTGTGGCTATTGTTTATCTTATAATAAATTTCCTGGCAAGTGGGATATTGCCTCAAAGTCAGCTTGCAAGATCTACAGCTCCCTTTGCTGATATGATAAATTTCATGGTAGGAGGAACCTGGGCTGGGAAATTTATAGCAATTGGTGTAGTTATTTCTGTTTTGGGAGCGGCAAATGGCAATGTGATAGTAATTTCAAGAACAGCCTATGGCGCCGCTAAAATTAAATTGTTTCCCGATATATTCACCAAAATAAATTCAAAATATGGTACTCCTGTGATCTCAATAATTATAAGTGGAGTGCTCACCAATCTTATATTGACTTTGAATTATGTAAAATCGTTAAATGCAGCTTTTACTTTTATGATCCTTATAGCTACATTATCAAGTATGCCTGCATACCTTATGACTGAAGGTGCAGAAATACTATTTTTGAAAAATAAGTTTGATAAAATAAGCATAGGTAAGTTTTTAAAAAGTTCTGCAATTCCATTGATAGCATTTATTTATACGCTGTATATTACTTATGCAACAGGTGCTAAAGCAGTTATGTGGGGATTTATGCTTATAGCAGTAGGAATGCCGTTTTATATTTATATCAAAATCAAAAATGGTGAAACAGAAGTACCAGATAGGGATAAAGCAGAAATATAAAATGGGGGACTGACCCCCTTACAATTTTTGTCAGGGGATCAGTCCCCCTTCCTTTTTCTGCCAAAAAAGATTATCAGATTTACAGGTTTAAATGTGATTTTCACCTCCAGGAATTATTTCTACTCACAGATATTTTTAGTAAATTCAGCATCCTGCTTTTATTACACTGTAGATTATCATAAGATGTTTTGATAAAATAAAAATAGAAATATATAATAAGTTGTATAGGAACAGATGTTCTGGCAAATACTAATAATACAGTAAGATATTATTAGGAGGAGATGGTATGCCGGAAGATAGAGTTCATCATGAACATGACGTAGGTTACAAATATATATTTTCTCATAAGGAAACATTTCTGGAACTGCTGCGGGGATTTGTCAAAAAAGATTGGGTTGATTTAATCAAGAGTGAGGATCTGATACTTATTGACAAGTCATATGTACTTGAAGACTTCAGTGAGGAAGAATCTGATATTGTATACAAAGTAAATTTAGATGGGCGGGATGTTATATTTTACTTCCTTCTGGAATTTCAGTCCAGAGTGGACTACAGGATGCCCATGAGACTGCTGTTTTATATAGTNTACTTGAAGACTTCAGTGAGGAAGAATCTGATATTGTATACAAAGTAAATTTAGATGGGCGGGATGTTATATTTTACTTCCTTCTGGAATTTCAGTCCAGAGTGGACTACAGGATGCCCATGAGACTGCTGTTTTATATAGTTGAGATATGGAGAGAAATTTTGAAGAATACCTCAAAGAAGGAAAGACGCAGAAAAGATTTTAAATTGCCCTCAATTATTCCCATGGTGCTCTACAATGGTAAAGGCAGGTGGACTGCTTGTAGAAATTTTAGGGATGTACTGAGTGGTGGTGAACTGTTTGGCGAGAATATAATAGACTTTAGGTATATACTGTTTGATATTTACAGGTATGATGAAAATAATCTCAAAGCCATGGCAAATATGGTATCTACTGTATTTCTATTGGATAAAGAGATAAGCAGGGAAGATTTGATAAGGAGACTTAGGCTTACAGTCTATGCTCTTAAAAAGATAACACCGGAACAATTTGATATACTTAAAACCTGGCTTAAAGGCATAATGAAGCCAAAGTTAGATGAAAAATCCAGAGTTGAGGTAGAGAAAATATTGGAGAAATCCAGTCAGAGGGAGGTGAATTCCATGGTATCCAATTTGGGCAAAACTATAGAGAATATTGTGAGAGAGGGTAAAACGAAGGGTCTGGAAGAAGGCAGGAAACAAGGTATAAAAGAAGGCAGGGAAAAGGGTAGAAGAGAAGGTATGAAAGAGGGCAGAAGAGAAGGTAGAAAAGAAGGTAGAAAAGAAGGTAGAAAAGATGGATTGCTTCAGGGATTGGAAAAGTTATTGGGTATTAAATTTTCTGATACTTCCTGTATTGGCAGAATAAAAAAGATAGAAGATGAAGATGTATTGAGTTCTGTGTTTGAAGATGCAGTTAAGAGCAATTCCATTGGAGAGTTTGAAGAAAAATTGAGGCGGAGAAAATTAAATTAATGATAGTATTGGCTGATTTCCGGATAAAACCGGAAATCTTTATTTTTCAAGCTGGGGACTGACAGATTTGCAACCAATCTCAACGTGCTCCGGGCTTTTGACGAAAACCTGAAACCCGACAGCATATATGTGGCCAACGCCAGCGGCGGAAGGTATGCTGATGCTCTCGTAGCAGCCTCTGTTGCGGGAATAAAATCTTCACCTCTGGTACTTGTAAACGGGGATGGAGATCTGCAGACCGAAGGTGCGTTGAATTATATTAAATCGAAAGCTGGTTCTGATTCAGAAGTAAATGTAATATCGGAAAAAGGAGTTATTTCGGACAATACCATTTCGGATATAAAGAATGCAGCAGGTGGAACTGTAGAGGACAGTGACACGGTGAAATCTGTAACTGCAGTTGGCTTAAATCAGGTAAAAGTTGTATTTAATACTGCTGTTGACAAGAATTCTGCCGAGAGAACTGCAAATTATGAGATAGATGGAAACTCATTAGGACAATCTTCCGCATATCTCCAGGATGATGACAGGACTGTTGTAATCACCTTCAGGAATACATTTTCCCAGGGGAAAAAGGTCACATTTACTGTAAAAGGTAATATTCTCGATGATACTTCTTCTTCCAACATAGGCAAATATGAGAAGGATATTACATTTCAGGAAACCGGTTCTCCTTCCATAAGTTCCGTGGATGCGGTGGGAGGCAATAAACTGAAGGTCAGATTTTCCGAGCCTGTGAGAATGCAGGAAAGTGATCTGTCTTCCATGAAGATAAACAAGAGAAGCGTGAGAAACTACGGGCTTGATACTTCCCATACCGAGCTTGTAAATCAATCCGGGGATTGGGCAGACGGGGTTGATCTCTATTTTGACTCCATACTTCCCATAGGTGACAATACCTTTACCATGCCTGATGGTACGTCGGGGAGCAAATTTGACAATGGGGCCAATATTCCTATCCAGAGCCAGTCTAAAGGATTTACAGTTGAATCTGTATCGGGAAGTCCCAAAGTTGAAAGTGTTACCACAAATAATGCAGGGACCATATATATAAAGTACAACAGGGCAATGGATACTGACACAGCTCTTGAACCTTCCAACTATAAGATAAATGGGGATACTGTGGATGTGGATTCTTCCTATGTTACTTTTGATTCCGGATCCGGGGACAGCGTAGTGAAGATAAAGAATATAGGAAGCATGATGAATCAGGGTATTAATACCATCTTGATCAAGGATAACGTAGAGGATACCTTCCAGAATACAATCAGCCAGACTAGCATGACCCTTTACTATGGAAGCAGCAGCCAGAAACCTTCAGTTACATCTGCGAATATTCTGGATGAAGAGACTATAAGGGTTAAGTTTAACAAGGATGTGGTGAGAAGTTATGCCACAAATACTGGAAATTATAAGCTTGTGGATTCTGATGGAAATGATGTGAGTTACAAGCTCAACAATGTAAATACTATAACGGTGGATGGGAACAATAACAGGACCTTTGATCTCAAATTTGATGACAATACCTTGAACGGCTCAAAGTACACTTTGACTGTAAAAAACATCATAGACACAGAGGCAAAGCCAAATGTAATGGATACTTATACTGCTGTGCTTTCTGGTATGGACAATGAAGGACTTAAAGTTACGGAAATAGTAAAGAGGGCGGATAATTCCCAGGCTGTAGCAATGTTTTTCAACCGTACCATGGATGATGATTCCATATCCGACAAGTCAAACTATGTTTTCAGGGATGGAACCGGAGAAGTCAGAAATCTTCCGGGAGGGGCATCTGTAACATCTTCTTTTGACGACAAGAGCGTTACTATCGAATTTCCTTCAAGCTATAAAATAGACAGCAACGGCACTACAGCCAGGGATGTAATTCAAGTTGGAGTCAAGGATGTGGTTGATGAGAATGGAGATTCGCTGGATTTGGGCTCATATATCGGTGACATAAGCACCTCCAGCAGCAGCGGTCCTGGAATTATATCCGGTACTGCCGAGATGACTTTTATAGGCGATGATATAAGAGTGAAGGTTTCTCTTTCTGCGGCCCTTGATGTTTTTGTCATGGGTGACTTCAGGGTTGATGGAAACAAGCCTGACAGCGGCACTACCGTTGGAAATGATGTTATTCTCATATATAAAGCCGGCGTGAAAAATGGTGATAAGATAGAAGATATAAAGAATTCTGGTGAAAGTACCAGTGTGAGCATAGTGGGCAATAGTTCTGTGGATTCTGCAGGACGTAATATAAGGACAGGTTCCACTAAAGTCTATATACCTCCTATGACGAAATCCGATCAGTTTACAGCAACCAGTGCTTCAAATACGGATACTGTAAATGTGGTCTTCAACCAGGATGTGGATACCGCCATACAGAATCAATATGGAGATGATTTCGTATTTAAGGATTTGACTACAGGGAAAACACTCACTCCGAATGCCATAAGTGTTGATGGCAAAACGGTTATCTATAGATTCAGCAGCTCTTCCTTTGACAAGGGCGATACAGTCAAAGTGTCTGCCAGTGGCACTTCTTCTGCCATAAGCATAAGAAGTGAAAAGCATGACAATGCTGCATACACCACTTATTCGCCTTCAAGTGACGATATAGACGGATATAACATTACAGTGAAGTAATTGTTTGGGGTCAGACCCCATAACAATATTTGGAAAAGGAGCGCTATTTTAGTGCTTCCTTTTCTTTCGTTTTGATTAAAGACACCTGCTTATGAGCATAATTTAAGACAAAAGAAGATGGTAGGAAGATGGGTTCATGATTTTTCTGTGAGTCCTTATTGTTGGTTGATTCCATAGCATGAAAAGAGTATAATATGATTAGAATGTTACTATAAGGAGTTGATACCATGCAGATTAAACCGTCCGCAAGCATCCGACAGAACTATAATGAAATTGCGGCTTTATGCAAATCTTCCGGTGAGCCTGTCTATCTTACAAAAAATGGTGAGGGCGACCTCGTGGTTATGGATATAGAAGCGTTTAACCGTCGTGAAAAAATGTTAAAACTAAGAGAAGAGCTGTTATCTGTTGAGGAAGATCGTGTGGCTGGTCGTACGGGAAGTACACCGGATGAGTTGGACAGCTATCTGGACAGCATTATAGATGAGGTGGAACATGGAAAAGAGACCTCAATATAAAATAGTTGTTTCAGACCGTGCCCGTCAGATGCTGGTGTGTCATGTCCGATTTCTGGCACAGAAAAGTCCAACAGCTGCCCGTAAAATAAAAAATGGCCTAATGGATGCCATTCGATCTCTTTACCAAATGCCGGAGCGTTTTCCATTTCTGTATGCTGAATTTATTCCTCCAAATAAATACCATAAGATGTTCGTAGAAAAATGGTATCTGATTTTATATCAGATTAAGGATCAGACGGTGTACGTTGACTATATTGTAGATTGTAGGCAGGATTATGGGTGGTTGGTAAAATGAAATGCAGGGACTGACCCCCTTACATTTTTTGTCAGGGGGTCAGCCCCCCGCAAAAAGACCCTAGAAAAGAATATAAACAGATTTGTGATTTGTCTAAAGTAGACTTAAGGTTTCCCTTGTCATTTAGGTTTCCCTTTCGATATTTCCTCACCTTGTCTATTCCTTTGTTGCATAAGCTTTATTTGAGTATCTTTCTGCACTATAAATTTTCGTTTTTTATCATTAGACAAACGTACTTTTTTATCTTGTTGAAGAAAAGCAAAGTTTATTATAGTCATGTCTGTAAAATTTATAGATTCCATTGCATTTCTAAGATAAATTTTCCATCTTAGGTTAAAATCAATATTATCTTCATGATCACAATAAAATGTATTCTTGACATAAAGATCATTATTCAAAGCTAGATACAATTCAGATATAATATCTAATAATAAAAAAATTCTTGTGTTATTATCCCTTAAAACTTCTGGTTCATCAACATTTTCCAAAAGATGTAGTGTTCTATTTCTATTAAATTCTCTCTTTATCCCCTTTTCAGAATTTTTAAAGTTAAGATAAAATATTTTTCTAATCATAAAATCAAAATATTTAATTTGATTACTTATCCATTTTTGAAACTTTGTATTGGATTGTCTTTCATTATTCTTTTCTTTTAAATATTCAACTAAGTTTTCTTCAAAAACAGATATTTTAAAGTCTCCATGTGTATTTACTGATTTAATTTCATTACGCTTCTCGTCAGCCCATTCTCTTAATACTGCTTCTACAACAGGTACTAAACTTAAATATGAACATAGATAGTTACCAACCATTAAATCATATGTAGCACTTTCAATTACTTTCATAAAACTGTTAAATATTTTTGATGGCTTAAATCTATATTCAATTTGATAAGCCCTTTGCCATGGATTTATTATCATCCTTAATATTTCTCCTTCTAATCCGCCCCGAGCTGGATCTGGATTTTCTAAGCAATCTAATAATTCCTGCATTTTACTTCCAGAAACACAAGGGTAAGGAGGAATAGTTAATAATGTTTCTTTTAAATGTTCGTCAATTTTATTGTATACTTCCCATAAATTCATGTAATCACCTTGGTAATAATTATATCATACTTATATGATATATTCCCATCTGTCTCTTTTTCTTTTGTTTTGATTAAAGACACCTGCTTATGAGCATAATTTAAGACAAAAGAAGGTGGTGGGAATATGGCTAGGGCAAAGAGAGAGTGGTTTCCAGGTGCACGGTATCATATAATTTGCAGAGGAAATCATAAAAATGATTTATTTAAAGATGAGAAAGATTATCAGGTCTATTTGAACATATTGAAATATGTGAAGAAGAAGTTGGGATATGACTTATACTGTTACTGCTTCATGACAAATCATGTTCATATGCTTATTGGGACAGAAGAAATGCATATAGGCAGGATTATGAAGAGAATAAATATGATTTACTCAATTTATTTTAATAAAAGATATAATCTCATAGGTCATTTGTTCCAGGACAGATATAAATCTAGACTGATAAAAGATGATGTGCATATGCTTGAGGCAAGCAGATATATACATTTAAATCCTGTAAAAGCCAATATGGTAAAAAATCCTGAAGATTACAAGTGGAGCAGTTATAGAAGTATTATAGGATTATCTGAAGAAAAAATAATTAATCCAGAAAAGATACTTTTTTATTTTGAAGATAGGGAAAACTATAAAAAATTTGTTGTATGGGGTCTGACCCCATGACAGAAAATGTAAATAAAAATGAACGAAAAAATAGTTGATAAAGTTGATAGATTTATATAGCAAAGCATGGATTATAGATTATAATAAAGGTAAAAGAGTATTTTAAATAGGAAATCATTTGACTTTTATAAAATGTTTCGATAATTGCTATAGGTACTTTTTATGGAGCGTATCTTATTAATTATTGGGGCTTTAATTATCTCCTAGAGGGAATAAAATAACTGATGGATTAATAAATGATATTATAGTGTTTTTATTGATAAAGGGGATGTGAATTTATGAAAAATTTTAAATCACTTTTTACTGTATTTTTAACTTGTGTAATAGTTCTTTTATGTGGTTTCTTTAATGAGAATGGGGCTGAAGCTGCACAGAATACAATAAGGCTTGGAGGATCTGACAGATTTGATACATCTGTGAAAATAGCCGACTATGGATGGAAAAATTCTACAAATGTTGTGATTGCAGATGCACAGGGGAATGATGCCTTTGCCGATGCCACCGCCGGTACATCACTGGCATATTACCTCAACTGCCCCATACTTTTGACTGATATTGAGAGTACGCCTGATGTTGTAAAAAATGAAATCAAAAAGCTGGGTGCAAAAAATGTTTATATAATGGGAGGAACCGGAGTTATATCGGCATCCCAGGAAAACAGCTTCAAGTCGGAAGGATACAATGTGACCAGGATAGCAGGGACAGATAGATTTGACACTGCCTGCATGGCAGCGGACATATTGAATTCAAAATCAAAGATAAGCAAAGTATATATAGTGCCCTCGGATAAATTCCAGTATGCACTTATAGCAGCGCCCTACGCGGCAAGAGAAGGGGCAGCCATCTTGTTTACTGGTTCTGGTGATAAAAATATGCGATCTTATATAAATGATAGAACCAGGAGTGAAATATCGAAATTAGGAGTAAAAGATGCAGTTGTGGTGGGTTCATATAATGTAGTTCCCTATGATGCAGTTGCACAACTTGAAAATATGGGAGTCAGCTGTCTTACAATACATGGTACGACCCCTCAGAGTGTGGCATGGAACTTTATGGATACAAATAAGGGCAGCGGCATTTCCATTTCCAGCGATAGCTTTTTTGCAGATGCACTTTCGAGTTCTGTTCTGACAGCCAGGTACAATTACAACCCTCTTCTTGTAAATACAAAACTCAGGTATACCCTGGATGACACTTCAAAACCTGTGTTGCTGTTCGGTGGAACTGGTGTGGTAAGTGACAACCTGGGGAATTATATAAAGGATTCAGCCATGGCACATGATATTTCAAATGATGAGATTTACCAGTTGTTTTCAGATTCGCAGGTATCTCTGGAGGATGTCATGTATTCTGTTGACAATAAAGAACAGCTGGAAAATATTATAACTTCAGATGATGGGACAGAATATGTACCAGTTCCCGATCAATACAGCAGTTATGAGAAGATTAAAGATGTGATTTCAAGATATGATACGGATGATTATGCTGAAACTCAATTAGGTTATCTGAAGAATTTTTATGGATATACTTTTAATGGAAAAACCATGAGCGTTTTGGGGAATGTGGGGATAGGCTTTTATGACCTTAGAAATGTGCTTGAAAGCAGGGAAGATGTTGACAACACCACTATACGAGTTAGTTACAATAGTTATAGTAGTGGGGGCTCGAATGATTATGAGAAGATGATTGCAACCTTGAAATTTGAAAACAATAGATGGAAGATTTCTGATATAAGTTAAGTGAAGATTTGATGCTTATTGATAAGTCATATATACTTGAAGACTTCAGTGAGGAAGAATCAGATATTGTATACAAAGTAAATTTAGGTGGGCGGGATGTTATATTTTACTTCCTTCTGGAATTTCAGTCCAGGATGGACTACAGAATGACCATGAGACTGCTGTTTTATATAGTTGAGATATGGAGAGAAATTTTGAAGAATACTTCAAAGAAGGAAAGGTGCAGAAAAGATTTTAAACTGCCCTCAATTATTACCATGGTGCTTTACAATGGTAAAGGCAGGTGGACTGCTTGTAGAAATTTTAGGGATGTACTGAATGGTAGTGAACTGTTTGGTGAGAATATAATAGATTTTAAGTATATATTGTTTGATATTTACAGATATGATGAAAATAATCTCAAAGCCATGGCAAACATGGTATTTACTGTATTTCTATTGGATAAGGAGATAAGCAGGGAAGATTTGATTGAAAGATTGAGACTTACAGCATATGTACTCAAGAAGATAACTCCTGAACAGTTTGACATATTGAAAACCTGGTTGAAAAGCATAATGAAACCCAGGTTGGATGGAGAATCCAGAATAAAGATAGAGGAAATGCTGGAAAAATCCAGTCAGAGGGAGGTGGATTCCATGGTATCAAATTTAGGTAAAACTATAGACAATATCATAAAAGAGGGAAGAAAAGATGGATTGCTTCAAGGATTAGAAAAGTTATTGGGTATTAAATTTTCTGATACTTCCTGTATGGGTAGAATAAAAAAGATAGATGATGAAGATATATTGAATTCTGTGTTTGAGGATGCAGTTAAGAGCAATTCCATTGGAGAGTTTGAAGAAAGATTGAGACAGAGGAAATTAAACTAGCTGCAGCCTCAAACTCGGATTTAGTTGGAACTGCCGCATAATTCAATTATGAAGCAGTTCTTTTTGGTGTTTGTTTTAATGGCTGCAGTTATGGACATGGTTGGTGCAGCTGTGGTTGTTATCCTGATGATGATTGCATTTTATGTGGGCATCAAAATTTAAATTCCCTTCAAGATAATCCTTTACAGCATTATCAGCGCTGCCGCTGACGCCTCCAAAAAATTGGATGCCTTTTTCAGCCAGGGCATTCTGGGCACCTTCCCCTATACCACCGCAGATTAATATTGAAACTTCTAGGGATTTGAGTATGTTTACCAATGCTCCATGTCCATTGCCATTTGTGGATACTATTTTACTGTCTGTAATTTTATTGTTTTCTGTTTTATAAATTTTAAATTGTTCCGTCCTGCCGAAATGCTGAAATATTTGTCCATTTTCATAAGGTACTGAAATGATCATGAAATTTTCCCCCCTGTATTTTAAATCAAATTTTTATCTATTGCAAAGCTTTTTAGGACAGTGAATGCACCTGCACTTTTTAGTGGAATCACTGCAGAGAATGTAATTTCCTCCGTTAATGTGAAGTTCTTTTCCTTTTACTATGCATTCTGCCAATTTTGTTCTGGCACTGCTGTAAATTGACTGGACAGTGGTTCTGGCAATTTTCATCTGCCGGGCACATTGAATTTGCGTAAGCCTTTCGAGGTCAATAAGTCTTATGGTCTCAAACTCATCTACCGTCATATGAATTGTTTCAATGATATCTTTTGAAGAACTAAGGGGACCAAAATTTTGTTTTTCGGGAAGGCAGCATATCTGTCTGCATTTGGTTGGCCTCGGCATAAGCTCATCACCTTTCTTTTTGTATAGTAAATGACATATGTCATTTATAATTTAATTATAAATCATTATTGGCATATGTCAATAATAACTGTCCCCATCGGTCGTGAATAAATTGTGAACAAAATAAACGGGCAAGACAGGGTAATGATATTTGAAAGGCTGTTGAAGAAAAAATCCAGGCATACACCTGTAACAAAAACATACATGTGTATGCTTTTGTTACATAACCCGAAGCATATTTAGATATCAAAATTTGAAATTCAAAATAGGCAAATTGCATCTGAATATAAGAATCATTTGACTTTTTATGAGAATAATATATGATATAATAAAATCAATAGAGTAGGATGGTTGATGAATTTGGCGGATGAGAAAGTAAAGTGGCATCCGGCCTTTGCGGCAGCAGTACAGCTGGAATTAAAGGAATATAGAAAATATTTGGAATTTATAACAGAATATCAGCTGACGGATGAACCACTTAGAATAGATATATAGATAATATAAAAGATCCACTGTATGCGGTCATAATGGATGTACTGTTGAAAATGAATCCTAATGAAATACTGGAGGTGTATAAAAGTATGGGAATGCCAAAAATAAATGAAGGCAACATGGAATTTTTGCTGGATATGATGAAAAAACTTGAACTTGATAAAAAACTTAAACAGGAAGGACTAAAAGAAGGCATGGAAAAGGGGATGGAAGAGGGCATAGAGAAGGGTATGGAAAAAGGTATAGAAAAGGGGATGGAAGAATGCATAAAAAAGTTAATATTGAAACAGCATAAAAAGGGACTTTCAGTAGAATATATAGCGGATATAAATGATATTGATGTAGAGTATGTAAAAAAAATCGTAAAATGATCTGATTCTTGGTAAAACAGAACAGGATAATATATAAACAGGACTGCCGGAGATGAAAATTGAACTGACCCCCATAAGTTAGACCTAAAAATCTAACTTATGGGAGGTCAGTTTTTTATTAGAGCTGGAATTTGTCTTCCACAAAAATTAACAAATTGTAAAGTTTAAAAAGGAACTTGAGGTTTTTTGTAGAATATTTTAGAAAAAATGAAAATATGAATAAAACAGGTATATACAAAACAACTTAAATTGCGAACTTTAAGTGGACATAATAGTAGTGGGTACACTTTGAGTTATGGAGGTACAAAATGGAAGATGAAGTAAAATATTTGATAGGAAATTTGAGTACTGCTTGTAACAAGATTGAGGAAAATAAAATAACTGAACAAAAAATTTTTACACTGAAAAATGAATACAATAAAAAAATAACTGGTGAAGATGAAAGGGTTGACAGGATATTTTAGAAAAATTAAGCGGGTATGATAAAAAAATTAATGAGATTGAGCATTATTGCCAGATGAAAATAGACAACCTGGAAAAAGAAAATTCTAAATTGAGAAAAAATGTACATGAATTTAACAAAAAGGGCGTAATTCTCCTATCTTCTATAAGTGG